>CAYUFO010000057.1:0-9276 GCA_964443985.1 uncultured archaeon
TGTAGTTCCTCGCGGTGCGCCCGCCGCCCGCCACGACGGCGAGCTGGTGGTCGTCGGCGAGGTCGCGGCACAATCCCGCGAAGCCCGAAACGTAGTCGACGTCGATGTCGTCTGGCACGAGAATCGAACCCCCGACTGAGATGACGACCTTCATATTACCGCGTCTATTTATGTCGCCATAGGGTATAAATACCCGCCATGGAGAACGCTACGTCCTTGAAGCTCGACCTCCTCGTCTTCGGCGACACGTGCATCGACACCTTCTACGAGGTCGACAAGCTCCCCCGGCCCGAGGAGGCCGGCGAGGTCCGCGCAGTCCACGAGTACTACGGCGGCATGGGCGCCAACACCGCCGTCGTCGCCAACATGCTCGGCTTGAAGACAGGACTCGTCTCCGTCATCGGCAGCGACGCCGAAGACTACCGCAAATACATGGAGTCCCACGGCGTCAAGTTCGTCCTCAACGCCGTCTTCGGCGACACGACACGGTCGCTCTTCTTCAAGAACAACGGCGACCAGTTCAGCTTCTTCTATAAGGGCGTCACCGAGCAGCTCGACAACATCGCGCCCGGCAGGGACTTCAGCAAGAACCTCCTGCGCTACGCCAGATGCATCTATATGTCGCGGACCTACCTCAAGCTCCAAAAACGCGTCGCCCGGCTTTCAAAGCAGCGATTCGTCGTCTACAACCCAGGCTACGGCGTCTTCGAGTTCACCGACCTGCCCCGTGACTTCCTCGCCATCCTCAAGAACGTCAACGTCCTCGTCGTCAACCACCACGAGCTCGCCCACCTGCAGTCCCTGGGCCTCAAATTGAAGCCGAGCCTCGGACCCAAGACCGTCGTCATCACCGAAGGCGGCAAAGGCTGCACCATCTGGGAGGGCGCCACCCGCATCACTGTCGGCACCTATCCCACGAAGGTCGTCGACGCATCAGGGGCGGGCGACGCCTTCAACGCAGGCTTCATCGCCGCGCTGCTTGGCGACTACAAAATCATCGACGCCGCCAAGTTCGCCAACGCGACCGCCTCCTTCGTCGTCGAGAAATGGGGCTGCCAGACCAACCTGCCCACCTGGGAGGCGGTGAAAAAGAGAAAACTGGGGATAGCATAACCCATGGACTGGAGAGACTGGGAGGCCCTGAGACTGCTCGCGCCGACATGGACGGCGACGAAGAGCGCCCTTGCCTGGCCAGACCTGAAGCGGTGGCTAAAGCATGCCACGCTCTTCTTCCTCGCCTACGGCCTTCTCGGCGGCGGGGGCGGGGGAAGCGGCGGCAACCTCGACCTAGGCGGCGAGGAGGGAGGTTCAGGAGGAGTATCAGCTGCAGGCGCCTCCATGCTCATGCTCGCCGTCGCCGCCTTCGTCGGGCTCGCCATCTTCGTCTACCTCGGATTGCTCCTGATGTCATCCATCACGAAGTTCACCGTGCTCGACGCCCTCGCCGCGCCAGACGCGAGAATCGCGTCCTCGATATCGAGAAATCGAAACAAGGGCATCAAGGTCTTCTTCCTCGAGCTGTTGCTGATTGTCGTGCTTCTTGCCACAATCGCGCTGGCTATCGCACCATTCGTCCTCGCAGGCATCGCGGGAGCAGGCGGGGGCATTCTCATAATCGCCGTCATCGGGGGCATCCTCGCACTCGTCGCGGTGCTCCTCGTCACGGCCGTCGGATTCTGGCTCATCCGCCTCGTCCTCGACGACTTCGCCATACCCATCATGCACGCCCACGAGACGGGATTGTGGGAGAGCCTGGGGAACGGGGCCCGGCTCCTGCGCGCCCAAGGCACACAAGGCCTCGCCTACCTCGGCGTCCGCCTCCTGTTGTCCATCGCCTTCGGCGTCGTGCGCATGGCGGTCGGCTTCATGACCTTCTTCGCCGTCGCCCTCGTCGTGGGCGCCATCGCCGCCGTGACGGTCCTGCCTGCAGCCCTCGCTTATGGCGTGGGCATGGCGTCGTTCGCCGAGCTCGTCCCGAAAAACCCGTCGTCGCTGCTCATCGCCGGCGCGCTCGGGGTCGCCATCGTCTTCTTCTTCGGGGTCTCGCTGGTCGTCCGCTACGTGTCCACGGTGCTCGCGCTGCCCGCCTACGTCTACGTCCGGCTTTTCAGCCTCGGATTCCTCGCCGGCCGAGACACCGCCGTGGCGGCGGCGTTCCCCGTCTTGGGCAAAAGCCAGTCAAATGAAACGGGGGAGAAGACAAAGCCTGCTGGAAAAGGAGCAGCAAGCAAAGACGCAATGCAAACTCCGGAAGAGAAAAGGGCATCCACATCATCGGCAAAGAAAAAGGCAGCGACCAAAAAGAAGACTGCGAAAAAGCCATCGAAGAAGACGGGAAAAAAGAAGGCGACGACAAAGAAAAAGGGCTCAAATAGCAAGAAACCGGAAAAGTAGCGCATTTTTGAGGGACGAATTCCCAAGGATACGAGATGGGCAGGAAGAACAGCTTCATCGCGGGGCTTTTGGCGCTCGTATTGTTCCCGTTCCCCGTCGGCCACCTCTACGTGGGCCGGCCCTGGCGGGGCGTCGTCTTCGCAACGACCGTGCTCGTCGTCCTCTTCGGCTCGGTGCTGTTCATCGCTGATTCTCCCGAAGACATCGACGCATTGACCGCCCATATCAGGGAGACCGGGGCGCTGCCCACCCCCGTCAACTATCTCTACTTCGGCTTGCACGCGCTCTTCATCGCCGACTGCATGCTGTTGGCCCGGGCCGCCCCCGAGCAGTCGACTGAAAGGCCAAAAAGGAAGCGGCAGATACAGTTCCCCCTCGCCGCACCGCCGAAGAAGGTCCCCAATCCATTCACGCTCTTCAAGAATTACCGCTGCCCCAACTGCAAGACCGGGCTTCTGCCAGGCACCACGATGTGCCCGCAGTGCGGCACGCCGCTCAAGACTAGCCAGGCTCAGCCGCCCCGCTCGCGCTCGCTGTCCATGCAGTAGGTCACGCTTTTTATCCGGCGAGCGCGTAATGGCTTACCATGAAGGCCTTCGTCGTCGGCGGATCGGGGTACTCGGGAGCCGAGATGCTGCGCCTGCTCGCAGGGCATCCCGAAGTCGAGAGCGTCGGGGCGAGCAGCCGCCAGTACGCCGGCACCGCGATATCGGCCGTCCACAACAACCTGACGGGCATCCTCGACATTCCGTTCGTCTCCTTGGACGCCACAAAGCTGGACGCCGACGTCGCGTTCCTGGCCCTCCCCCACGGGGAGTCCATGAAGCATGCTCCTGCGCTGCTTGCGCGCGGCATCAGGGTCGTGGACCTGTCGGCGGACTACCGCCTGCCCCTCGACGTCTACGAAGGCTCCTACGGCATCCACGATTCACCCGAACTCATCGAGAAGGCGGCCTACGGTTTGCCGGAGCTCTATCGCGAAGAAATAAGAAAGGCCGACCTCGTCGCCAACCCCGGCTGCTATCCCACGTCGGTCATCCTCGGTCTTGCCCCGCTTTCCGGCTGGGCCAAAGACAGTGACGTGGATTGCATCATCGTCGACAGCCTCTCGGGAACGTCGGGGGCGGGGGCGACGCCAACCCAGTTCCTTATGGCAAGCGAGGTCGCGGGCACCGTCAAGCCCTACAAGGTCGGCGTGCACCGCCACGCGCCCGAGATGGAGTTTTACGTGGCAAAAGAATACGGCGCCAAGGCCCACATCAGCTTCACGCCCATGCTTGCGCCCTTTAGCCGCGGCATCCTGTCGGTCATCCACGTCGCCTTCGAGAGGAAGGTCGCCGATGTCAGAGACGCCTTTGTGAAACGCTATGCAGAAGAGCCCTTCGTGCGCGTCGGAGAGGAGGCCAACATCGCCAACGTCCGGGGTACCAACTACTGCGACCTCGCCGTCCACGAGGACCCCCGCACGAAGAGCATCACCATCCTTTCGGCCATCGACAACCTCGGAAAGGGAGCCGCGGGACAGGCCGCGCAGAACATGAACCTCATGTTCGGCTTCGACGAAACGTTGGGGCTCGACCAGACGGCAGGGCATCCCTAGACCTCGGTTTTCACGTTTCCATGTGGAAACCACTGCTTTTATTTGTCTATTCTAATATACATTCATTGAATAGAGCGGTTCGTGTAGGGGGGGACGTCTTTATTCGAAGGGGTGGTGATATGCGATACGACGACGGCCTCATCGTGCGCCGCAAAGCGCGAACACGGACGAAGGCCGACGAGCAGATGACCTTGGACGGCTGGCTCTCCCAGGGTTCCCGGGAGAAGAAGCGCCACGACGTCAGGCATGTGACGCCCGCGTGAGCGGGAGGAAAAAACAGACAGAACAGGCTATGCAGCGGAGCCTTTTTGCTTTTTCAGCTTCCCTACCTCGTACTCGACTTCCATGAGCCTCTGCTGGTATTCCTTGGTGAGCTCGCGGAAGCTGAACTCGTCGAGCTCCCGCTGGTAGTACTTCGTCCTCGTGCGCTGGATGAGGTTCTCCAAGCGATGCTTCTCGTCGACGAGACTGCCGAGGACCCTCCCGTGCTCCTCCGAGAGTTCCGCCTCCCGGCTCTCGCCCGCCGCCGAGGCGATGTCATCCCACAGCTCCCGGTAGAGGTCTCGCTCCCCGATCTTGACGAGCTGCCCCTCGGCAAGCGTGAACCACGCCGGCAGCGACGACTGGCGCGTCTCGATGACGTGCTCGAAGTCGCGCATCGCGGCCTGCCGTTCTGCGCTCCCCTCGACCGCCTCCTCCCAGGGAATCTCGAGCGCGTGGTCGACGACAGCCTTGAGGTCCGCCGAAGAATAGCCCCCAGTGAGGCCGGCGATGCGCTCGATGGCGACGTCGTCGGCGAGGGGCGCGTCACGCAGATGGATGGAGAGCACCTCGACGCGGGTGCGGTAGTCGGGGGCGGGGATGTAGGCCTGGTGGGTGAAGCGGCCCGCGCGACGCAGCGCCGGGTCGATGTCCCAAGGCGCGTTCGTGGAGGCCATGACCATGACGCCCTCCTTCTTCTCGAATCCGTCGAGCTCGGCGAGGAACTGGTTGACGATGCGGCGCTCAAGGCCGGCGCCCGCGGACTCCCGTCTGGGGGCGAGGGCGTCGAGCTCGTCGAAGAAGAGGATTGATGGGGCGTTCCTCGCGGCCCGCTCGAAGACGTTGGCGAGGTTCTTCTCGGCCTCGCCCTCCTCGCCGCTGATGATGTCGGTAATCTTTATGTTGAAGAAGCTCGCCTCGCACTCGCCGGCCGTGGCGCGGGCCACATAGGTCTTGCCGCAGCCCGGCGGGCCGTAGAGGAGGAGGCCGCCGCCCGCCTCCTTTTTGAACTTGGCGGCGAGGTCGGGGTTCTTGAGGGGGTAGACGATGGCCTTCTTGATCTTCTTTTTCACGTCGGCGAGCCCGCCCACGTCAGTGAAGGTGAGGGTGGGGACGGCAGCCTGGTCGACGCCGCCGGCGTGGCGGAGGATGTGGCCTGCGAGGTCCTCGTAGAGGCCGGTCTCCCCGCTCTTTCGTATCTCCTTTTCTGCGAGCTTGTACCAGGGTGCGAGCGAGCTCTTGCGCTTTCCGAGGACGAGGAGGAAGTCGCTCATCGCGACCTGGCGCATCTGGCCGGTCTTGAGGGCCTGCTCCCAGGCGACCTCGATGGCGTCGTCGACGACGGCCTTGACGTCGGCGGCCGAGTACTCGTCGGTGAGCTCGGCGAGCTTTGAGAAGTCGACGTCCTTGGCGACGGGCTTCTTTCGCGTGTGTATCTTGAAGAGCTCGACGCGGGCCTCGAATCCTGGGGGCGGGATGTAGATCTGGTCGTTGAAGCGCCCTGCGCGCCGCAGTGCGGGGTCGAGCTCCCAGGGGACGTTGGTGGAGGCAATGACGAGGACGTTCTCGGCCAGGCTTTCCACGCCGTCCATCTCCATGAGGAACTGGTTGACGACGGTGCGTTCTTCGCCGCCCTTGTCGGCGCTGCGCCGGCCGCCGAGAGCGTCCAGTTCGTCGAAGAAGAGGATGGAGGGGGCGTTGCGGCTCGCCTCGACGAAGACCTCGTGGATGTTGGTGGCGCCGTCTTCGGCCGCTCCGCTCATGATGTCTGCGGTGTTGACGTTGTAGAAGTTGATGCCGATTTCACCGACGGTGGCACGGGCGATGTAGGTCTTGCCGCAGCCCGGCGGCCCGTAGAAGAGGATGCTGCCCCCCGCCTTCTTGCCGTATTCCTTGCTGACCTCGGGGTGCTGGAGGGGATAGATTATCTTGTCTCGTATCTCGTCTTTTACGTCCTCCATGTCGGCGACGTCGGCGAAGCTGATGGTGGAGCCCTCAAGCGGCACCGAGCCCGTGGCCCCCATCGTCGTCATGAAGCTGACGGGCTTGCACTTGACCTCGTTCTTGTGGAATTTTTTGACGTTGTCATTGCGGGTGCCCGCCAGGGGGTATATGATGTCGGTGACCTGCTTCTTCTGGCGGGTGTGGGTGACGGCGACGTAGGGCAGGTAGACGAGCTCGCCGATGACGGCCGACCCGTTGTAGACGTGGTGGAATATCTCGTACATGCGCTCGTGGCTGAAGTGGATGGTGTCCTTCTCGTAGCTGTCGTCGAGCGATTCCTCGACGGTGAGGTAGGTGTCGAGCTCGTAGCGGCTGTTGCCGAAATTGGGCAGGTTGAAGCGGGGGCGCACGAGGTACTTGCGGCTGACGAGTTCGTCGGGGTCGACGGCGTTTCTGAGGAAGTTGAACAGCTGGTTGACGTCGGGTTCGTAGACTTCGGCAAAGCCCGCCTTGACGAGCTCCATGGTGATGGTCGAGTTGAGCTCCTCGTGGGGGACGCTGCCGTATTCGTGCAGTTGGCCGAGCGTGACGAGGTAGTCGTCGGGGAAGTCCCAGATGCGGCGGATGAAGTCGGATTTGTCGAGCTTGGGGTTTTTCGCGTGCGGCCGCTCGCGGTGCATGAAGTAGAGGTCGCCGAACGCCATGTCGAAGTAGAAGTAGTTCTCTATCTTGTCGAAGGCGGTCTTCTTGAAGAAGAGGCCCTTCTGCTTTTCCTCGGTGCGCACGACGTGGAAGCGGCCGACGGGCAGATAGGCGAACCGGAGGTTCGCCCGCTTTTCTCGGGCGTATTTTTTTATGATGTTGTGCTCTACGTCGGCAGCGATGGCGAAGGCCGCCGTCGGGATCTTGGATATCTTCATGGGCTGTCGGTAACCTTTAGGGGGATGTGGGTTTTAAATCGGAGCTCGCCCGCCTCGTTTCGATAGCGGCATTCGTAGAAGGGCAGGTAGACGAAGCCGGCCGGGCGTGCCGTGAAGCCGGCAAGCGAGGAGAGCGTATCGGCGATGGCGTCGGCAGAAAGCGTCGCCTCTTCCACGGCGAGACGGTCGTCGAGCCGGTCGGTGGCGGCAAGACGGGATTCGAGGTCGAATCGGTCGTCGTCGAATGCGGGGAAGACGTCGGCTGCCCGCAGACGGTATTCGTCGCCGCGGCTGACCCCCGATGTAGGGCTTTCGGAGACGAGGTCGAGCACGGAGCCTGCAAGCGAGGAGACGATCCCTGCAGCCTGGGAGAGGCGGCTCTTCTCTGTAAGGGCGAGGCCTGCATCAAGCAGCCGCTCCACGAGGGGCGGGGGGAAGGCCGACACGGAAGCGGGCCCTCCAATCAGGAGTTCGTCGAGGACGGCGCGCTCTGCTTGGGTGAGTTGGGGGAGGTATGCGAGGGCGGCAGAGGATTCCACAACGCCGTCACGCAGGCGGTGGACGTGGCCGTGGACGAGGTCGAGGTGGCAGGCGAGGTGTTTGCCGACCAGCGAGGGTTTCCTGCCCGGCAGGTGCGAAGCGCGAAGCATCTCCCGGTACACGTCCAAGCGGACGAGGGGCCGATAGCGTGCGGCGAGCGCGTCAACGGCTTCCTCGACGCCGACGCCGAACCTCCGGCGGGTCCGTTTGGCTTCGAAAAAACGGCGGGCTTCGGCGGGGGAGGCGGCAAGGATGAAGGCCTTCTCTATGACGGGGCCGGGTCGGCGAGCGGCCATGGCAGGAGAGTATTTGAATGAACAGGTTAAAATGGTGATATTTTAACGCGTCTGCGAAATCCATAAAAACCCATTCCGAGGTCTTTGAAATGATGGACATAAAGAAAATGCTCAAACCCGCCGTCATCGCCGGCGGCGTCATGGGATTCGTGGGTTCAATCCCACTCATCAACTGCCTGAACATATTCTGCTGCCTGCTCGTCGTGGTCGGCGGTGCCGGAGCCGCGTATCTTTTGAAGAAGAAGCACCCCAAGCTCGAACTCATCGACGGGGCGGCCGCCGGTGCCTTGAGCGGTGTCGCCTACGCCGTGGTCGCCACGGTCATCGGCACCATCCTCAGCCTCGCCACGACGGCGATCTTCGGCACGGCCTTCGCGCCCATGTCGATGATGGACCAGGGCTTCGCCGGGCCCATGCAGGGCATGGGGATGAGTGCTATGGGGACCTTCTTTGGAGCGATAATCGGATTCGTCTTCAGCATCGTCATCAACCCCATCTTCGGAGCCATCGGCGGCGTCCTCTACGTGAAATTCACCGAGGGCAAGAAGGCCCCGGGCGTCCCCGCCGACGCCAAGAACGTCACGCAGGATGCTGGTGGCGGGGCGGCAGCCGACCAGTCGGTGACGCCTGCGGCTCCCCCGAAGGCCTAGGTCCACGATGCAACGGGACCTCGGCCTCTTTTTCCTTTTCCTTTTTCCCATCGTCGTCTGGAACGCGTTGATTGTGAGCGCGCCGTGGCTTGCCGGCCACGGCTACGAGCAGGCGGCGTATCTCAATTACTTTCTCTTCAAGGATGTCTGCCATCAGCGGCCTGATCGGAGCTTCTTCCTCGGCGACTACCAGTTCGGCGTGTGCGCCCGGGACACGGGCATCTATCTCGGCTTCCTGTTGTCGACGCTTGCCTATCCCCTGCACAAGAAACTGGGCGCCATCAGAACCCCAAGCAAGTGGCTTCTCGTCGCCGCCGTGGCCCCGCTCGCCTTCGACGGCACCGTCCAGCTCGTGACGGGATATGAGAGCACCAATATGCGGCGCTTGGCGACCGGCCTTCTCGCAGGCGTCGTCGCCCCCCTCTACGTCGTCCCCGTCTATTACCAGCTCGTCGATGTGGTCTCTGAGGCTATAGGGCAGAAGAGAGGAAAGAGGGTTTAGACGGGCGGTTTTCCCAGGATGTTCTCGAGAGCTTTGCGCAGTTCGAGCCTTGAGTTATTGTGGGCGACCCGATAGAGCCGGGATACGTCGCCGCGGGCGTCGCCGGCCCAGTCGAGGATCCTGTCGGAGAGGCAGTCCGCCCGCTCGTCGAGGGTGGGCCGTCGCTCGA
>CAYUFO010000058.1:0-9225 GCA_964443985.1 uncultured archaeon
TAAAGAAAAGGGGCTCTATGAGTCGAGCGCTCTAACCAAACTGAGCTACAGGCCCAAAACTGCCACTGTCAGTTTGCACCAGGGTGCGTTTCGACCCTTCGGGTCTCAAGCGCACTGACAATCGCAGGAATATTTTTTTGGTTGGCTGCTATAAATAGGATGTTATTTTTGGGGTGGTGCTTCTTTGAAGCTCACGGTTCTGTCTGGTTCTTTTTTGAGGATGAATTGTCTGCGGTCGAATCGTTGGTCGATGAAGGCGTCCCATTCTTTTCCGCGGGGCCAGTTGCTTGGCCTGATGTATCTCTGGTTTCCTTGTTCTTCTTGTGTGTCGGGGAGAGTGGCTCCTGGTTTGAGCTTCCATTCGACGACCCGAAATGAGTCATCTTCTTGTTTTGATGCAATGACCTCAGAGGTTTCGCCTTCACTGTGCATGGTAGCGATGTCGACACGGCTGGGGTAGAGGTCTTTTGCCCCGGGGTGGGTGTGGTAGCGGCAGATACGCTTTGTCTTTGGGGATATCCTCGTGGATATGCGCATGTTCATGAGGGGGGCTATGCTCCCGTCATCACGCAATTGATAGCGGTCCAGCGGGGTAGTGACAAGGTTGTAGTATCCGCTGTCCTGGTGTCGGGGCTTTCCCAAGGATTCTTCGATGACGCCGCCGCGTTCGACGCCGTGTTCTTCGAGTACCCTGAATTGTTCAGCAACCAATTCTTCGATGAATTTTCTGGGGGTCATGCGCAACGCGACGTTTGGGGTGTCTGGATTATCTACTGTTTGGTTGCCTAAGATGACGTTGGTAATCAGTTGCTGCGGGGTTTTGTGGAGTCCGACGTCTCCGTCATGCTCTTTGGGGGAGTCGAGGATTTTGACGGTGCCGTCAGGCAGGATAATTTTTTTGGGTTCAATCGTGAAAGTGGTGGTCGACTTCTTTCCCAAGTACTGTAAGATGAGGTTGTTTCCGTCGAGGTTGAGGCCTTCCCGCATGTTGTCATACCATCCGGCGAGCTCTTCTTGCTCCATCTTTTTCAGCGAATCAGTGGCCCAGGCGCGTGTGAGGAGCTTTGGGTCTGGGAGGTGGGATGTTGCCTTGATAACCTGTGGTTTCTGTTGCTGCATTAACTCCCTTTTTGGGAGGTTAAAACATAATAATGCTACCTGGTCAGCAGGTAAACGGCAGTGGCTGTGGTGAGGAGGTCGGCGGTTGTGCCTGGGTTGAGGGTGTTGTCGCCTGATTCAGAGAGCCGTTGGTGGAGGTTGTCGACGGCTGTGCAGCCCTCGGGGGTGAGGATGCCGCCTTTCTCGAGTGCCTGTTTGGCTTGGTCGCGCACTTCGGCGGCTTTCTGAACGCCTTTTTTGCGTTCGATAAGGGTGTCGGGGCGCCGAGAGAGCATGATGAGGAAGGTCTGGGCGATGGCAGTCCGAAGGGTGTCCGACTGGCCAGCGAGCTTTGCAAGTAGTGGTGCGGTTTCGTCAAAGGTAATCGGATAATAGTTTGCGATTTCTCGGGCGACGGCATCTTTTTTCGCCGACCGGCGCATGATGGCGAGGAAGGCTATCTCTTTTTCTCGGATGACGCGTATGGATTCGTCTGCTTCGACGTCGAGCTCCGCTTCGGAGCCCATGCCGCCGGCCCCTGCCCGGTTGACGGCGCGGTAGAGGGCGACGGCGTCGTCGGCGGTCGTGTGCTGGAGGACGTTCTTGGTGGCGACTCTCAGGTTGTCGAGGTTGCCGTCGAGGGCGAGCGAGAGCCCGGCGCCCGCGGCGAGCGGTGCGAGGAGCATGACGGTGCCGAGGTGGGTGTTGCCGCCTGAATGCGCGTTCTTGGCGCGCATCACCCCGTCCTCGATGAGGCTGCCGACGCCGATGGTGGAATACTCGCGCTCCTCGGTGCGTGCGCTAAACCCCTTGCGCACGGCCTGCTCCCAGGTCGGGCGCAATGCCGCGCAGGCGGCGAGGAAGTCTTCATAGGACGTGTCGGCGAAGTCGTGGCCGGGCGACACGTTGCCGGGTTTTTCGGCTGAGACCTCAAGGAGCGTGGCAAGCTGGAAGGCTCCCGCGATGCGGGTGAATCTTGGATCGTCGTCCATGGTCTGATAGCATTGTGTTTTTTCGGGTTATAACAGGAGTTTCGCGCAGGTTATGAGGATGATGGCGGTGAGGACGGCCTTCACGAATCGTTCTCCCCGCTTGATGGCGAGTCCGGCGCCGAGCCAGGCTCCCGACATGAAGCCGATGGTGAGGGGTACGAGAAGCGAGTAGTCGACGCTGTCGGCCGCGATGAAGACGGCGGCGGCGGTGACGCTCGAGGCGAAGGCGACGAAGCTTCGGGTGGCGAGAGCGGATACGACTTCCTGGCGGAAGAGGACGAGGAACGCGGAGATGAGGAAGAAGCCGACGCCGGCCCCGAAGAATCCGTTGTATGCACCAAGCACGAATACTATCGCGTATCCTGCGAACTCGAGCCCCTTTCTCGATGGGACCGCCCGCTTGAGCCAGCTGGTTATCCTGTCCTTGGCGTAGATGACGGGGATGTTGACGAATAGCAGCACGGCGATGATCGTCTCGAGCGTCTCGGTTGGGATGGCGAGGACGATGCGGGCGCCGATAACGGCACCGACAACGGCGGGTAGGCTGATGACGGCGGCCTTTCGCAGGTCGAGTTTCCCATTGTGTCGAAAGCGCATGCTTGCCGTGGCGGTCTGGAAGACGAGGGCGACGCGGTTGGTGCCGATGGCTATTGCCGGCGGGAGGCCTGCAAAGAGCAGCAGGGGGATGGTGATGAAGCTGCCGCCGCCGGCCAGCGAGTTGGCCATGCCGCCGAGGAAGGCGCCCGCGAGGACGAGGAGCGCGGTCACGGGGCCCATCATGCTATGCGGAGGGTGACGGTGACGGGTGCGCCCTTCTTCAGCTCCTCGACGAGGTCGCCGTCGAGATCCTTGGCGGCTTTGTCCGCTCCGACTGCGAGGGTGCGCGGGCAGATGAACCCCGACTTGCGGACGACGAGGTCGGTGGCGTGGGTGAGGGGGAGGTCGGGGTGGCCGTGGGCCGTCACGCAATCCTCTCTCCCATTGCAGGTTATTCGTAGGGAGAGGGCCGCTTCGCTTTTTCTGAGGGCGTCTTTGAATGCCTGGGGGATCTCGTGCATGGCCTTGTCTGCTGCCACTGCGATGATGCAGTCGCCTTTGGGTGTGAGGTGCGTGTCCTTGGTGACTTCCAGCGTGTTGTAGTGGGTGGCGCGGACGTGTAGGTGCCCCCTGGCGCGTATCTCCACATTCATCGGGGTCTCACGCCCGTGATCTTTTTGTAGGTTTTTCCCTCGTCGGCGTCTACGCCATGCTTGGAGAAATACTTGCAGATGTTTCGGATGTCGCGCCTGAGGAATTCGTCGGCGTGCTCGTGGCGGACGAGGACGCCCTGGCTGAAGTCGATGAGGACCGGTTCTCCCGCGTCGAGGATGTTGTATTCGGAGAGGTCGCCGTGGACGAGGCCCTCTTTGTACATCGCACGCATCATGGCCGTGGTGCGCGTGAAATATCGGTCAGGCTCTTCGGGGCCGACGTCCTTGAGCTTGGGGGCGGGCACGCCATCCTCTCCGATGAACGCCATCACGAGGACGTTCTTCTCGATATCCCTGGGCGTCGGGCATGATATCTTCGCGTGGACGCGGCTGAGGTTCTGATGCTCCTTTCTCGCCCATTCGTAGACGAGCTTGCGGTGGCTTTCCCCGAGCTTGAAGCGGGGGTCTCCCCGGATGTATTTCAATCGCTTTCGGAAGTCGCCGGGAAGAAGCGAGTATATCTTGACGGCGAGGTCGGCGCCGTCGGGCGAGCGGCCGTGGAAGACGTTGGCCTCCTTGCCCGTCGACACGATGCCGTTGAGCCTGGCGAGGACGCCCTTGGTGACGAGCTTGTAGAGCGCGAGGACGGTGGCGTCGTCGAAGACGCGCTCGGACACCTTCTTTCGCTCCGCCTTCTGATACGCCCCTCCCTTGGCCTCGGCGCGGGCGAAGAGCTTGTGTTCGATGTGGTCTAAATCCATGCGAAGAACAATTCGACGTCACGCGATAAAAGACGCCTATTCCTCGAGGCCCTTGAGAAACCCTTTCTTCTCGAGCCAGTCGGCCTGCTGGATGGTGTAGCGCCAGAGGATGTCGCCGCGTTCGTCGGCTTGGACCTCCCAGGGCTCGACGAGGACGATGTTGCCCTCCTTTATCCAGATGCGGCGGCGTATCTTGCCGGGGATGCGGCACAAGCGGACGTTTTTGTCGGTGCAGCGGACGGTCATGCGTCGGTCGCCGAGGAGCTGTTCCACCTCGCCGAGGAGTTCTCCCCGCTTCGGAAGCCTGACGCGGCCGACGAGCCCATCGCTCGACTGGGGCGCCCCCTTCTTTTTCTTCTTTTGGCTTTCGGTGGCCTTCATGACCATGGTATCTACACCTTTAGGTGGGTGGGTAAATAAATGCATTTATATGCGGGGGGTCGCTTAATGGTTTGCCATGACGCTCTCGTTCCCATTCGAATCATTGAAGACTCGCACCGTCGACGGCATCCCCGACCTCTTCACCGTCGTTGCCCAGGACGCCGGCACCCGCGACATCCTGATGGTGGCCTACGCGACCCGGGAAGCCGTGGAGAAGACGCTTGAAAGTAAAACCGCGACCTACTATTCGACGAGCCGCAGGAAGCTGTGGACGAAGGGCGAGTCGTCGGGCAACACCCAGAGGGTCGTGTCCGTCTGCGTGGACTGCGACGGCGATGCCCTCCTCTACCTCGTCGAGCCCCAAGGCATAGGCGCCGCCTGCCACACGGGCTATCGGACCTGCTTTTATCGGGAGTTCAGAAACGGCAAGCTCGTCGCAAGGGGTGAGCGGCTCTTCGACCCTGACGAGGTCTACGGCAAGAAGTAGGAGCTACTCGACGCTGTGCTCGTCGAGGAGCTGCGCCTTGATGCTTCTGATGACGTCCTTGGGGTTCTGGTGGTAGCGCTGTATCATGTTGATGACGTCGGGCGTGCTCTTGATGTCGTTGTCGAGCATGTACTGGAGCACCTTTTCGCGGATGAAGAGCTCGGCGTTGAGGCGGCGCTTGGTGATGCCGCAATTCTTCGCGATCTTCTCCTTTAAGAGGATGGGGTACTCGGTCTTGACTATCTTGTCGGTGTTGACGTCCCAGTAGTAGATGTCGCCCATCTGGACGACGTCGCGCTCGATGCCGCTTATCTCGCTCACGTTGATGACGCGGCGAATCATGCCCTTCTTGCGGTCATAGATGCGTCCCATGCAGACGACGAGGTCGATGAGGGGGATCATGCGGATGGGGACGTTCATGGGGTCGTCGAGGAGCCGGATGGTGGTCTCTCGGGGGTTGTTGGCGTGGATGGTGCCCATCGAGCCGTGCAATCCGATGTCCATGGCGATGAGCAGCGTCTCGGCCTCCTTGCCACGGACCTCGCCGACGATGACGCGGTCGGGGCGCATGCGCAGGCTGTTCTGTAGGAGCGAGTGCATGGTGAGCCGCGACGTGTTCTCCATGACCGCGGGCCGCGCCTCCATGGGCACCCAGTTCTCGAGGAACTCGAAGTTGAGTTCCAAGGTGTCCTCGACGGTGACGACGCGCTCGGTCTGGGGGATGAACATGGCCAGGGCGTTGAGGAGCGTCGTCTTGCCGCTGCCCGCGCCGCCCGCGCTGAGGGTGTCGGACGGCGAAAGCCCCATGCCCTCGATGCCCAGCCAAAGGAAGGCGGCGAGCTCGGCGCTGATGGTGCCGTGCTCGATGAGGTTGATGACGTTGAAGGGAGTCTTCTTGAATTTTCGGATGGTCACCGAGGGGCCGTAGGGGGAGGCGGGCGGGATGCCGACGTTGGCGCGGCTGCCGTCGGGCATGTGGGCGTCGAGGAGCGGGTTTTCCTCGTTTATCTCGCGGCCCACGTACTTGGACAGCCACATGACGAGGTTGAGGAGCTCTTCGTCGCTTTCGTATTCGACGTTGGTCATGCACATGCCGTAGCGGCGGTGGAAGACGAAGACGGGTATGCGCGCGGAGTTGATCATGACCTCTTCGAGGTGCTCGTCTCGCATGAGCAGCCCCAGGCGGCCGTACCCCAGAAAGAGGTGGTCCATGATGTGGGTGATGAGGTCTTCGAGGTTGTCGCCGGCGAGGCCCTTTTCGGTGAGCTTGTCCTTGAGGAAGTCGTGGAGATACTCTTCCTTCTCGTGGGAGGTCGGGATCCTCTCGAGCTCGTCCATCACCTTCTCGTAGTCGCCGATGATGGAGGTCGGGTTCTTCGCTATCTTTTCCTCTTCGGGGGAGAACTCGGGCTGCAAGACGATGTAGAGGGGGAAGGGGCTTCCCTCCGAGCGCATGATCTTGACGTGTTCGTAGGCGTCGATGACTTCGGGCATCCCAGATAGCTATTAGCCGCGGGTATTAAAAAGGAGGCCGACGTCCGGGGGACCGGCACGGGGGAGGCGGGCGCTTCCCACGTTCCCTCTCCCTATTCGATGATCTTGTTGAGGGGGTATTCGATGATGTCTCTGGCCCCCGCGTTCTTGAGCCGGGGGATGACCCGCTTCACGGTCTTCTCGTCGACGACGACCTCGAGGGCTATCCAACCCCTCTCGGTGAGCTGCGAGATGGTGGGCTTTCTCAGGGCGGGCAGGAGCTTGACGATGACCTTGACGTCCTTTTCCCGGAGGTTCATCTTGAGGCCGACCTTTTCTTCCGCGGCAAGCGCCCCCTTGAGGAGCATGGCTATCTCGAGGATCTTCGCCTTCTTGCAGGGGTCGCGCCAGCTCTGCTGGTTTGCGATGATCTGGGTGTTGGACTCCAAGACCGTGTCGACGATGCGCAGGTTGTTGGCGCGAAGCGAGCTCCCCGTCTCCGTTATCTCGACGATGGCGTCGGCGAGCTCGGGGGGCTTGGCTTCGGTGGCGCCCCACGAGAACTCGACATCGGCCTTGACGCCGTGCTTCTTCAAGTAGTTCTTGGTGATGGTGACGCCCTCGGTGGCGATCTTCTTCCCCTCGAGGTCCTTGGGCTTTTTTATCTTGGACTTCTCGGGGACGGCGAGCACCCACCGCACCTTGGAGAGCCCCCGCTTGGCGTAGACGAGGTCGTCGACGGTCTGCACCTTGGCGTTGTTTTCGACCACCCAGTCGTAGCCGGTGAGGCCGACGTCGAGGACGCCCTGCTCGACGTAGCGAGATATCTCTTGGGCCCGCATGAGGATGGGGTCTATCTCCTCATCGTCGATGCTGGGGAAATACGACCTGCTTGAGGCTTTTATCTTGAAGCCCGCCTTCTCGAACATGCGAAACGTGGATTCCTGGAGGCTGCCCTTGGGCAGGCCGAGTCGAAGCTTTTTCATTTTCTGATACTTCTCCTGAGAGGTTTTATTTAAAGGCGTTCCCTAATAAAAAGATTCTGTTTGCGGAAAATGACCTTCGACCACATCCTCATATGCGACCCGCTCACCGACGACGACGTCGCAGACATCAAGGAATACGCGAATAGGGTCTCCTACGAGCCCAAGCTCACCCGCAGCCAACTCCTCAAAAAGGTCAAGGACGCCGACATCCTCATCGTGCGCACCCGCACCAAAGCAGACGACGACGTCTTCGCTGCGGCACCCCGCCTCAAACACGTCATCACCGCCAGCCACGGCATCGACCACATCGACGTCAAAGCAGCCCAAAAACGCGGCATACGATACCACAGCTGCCCCAGCAGCACCCAGTCGGTCGCCGAGCTCGTCTTCGGCTGCCTGGTGACCCTCTACCGCCACATCCCCCGCGCCAACAAGTCGACGCACAAGGGCAAATGGCTGAAGAACGAGCTCATGGGCGCCCAGCTCTCCGGCCGCACCCTCGGCATAGTCGGCCTTGGCAACATCGGCCGACGCGTCGCCCAAGTCGCCCACTACGGCTTCAACATGAACGTCGTCTACTTTGACCCCTACGTCGAGCCCGGCTACGCGGGCAGCCTCGAAATCCGCGACTGGACCAAGCGCGACGCAGACGACGACAGCTTCAAGATAATCGAGGGCTTCAGCTTCTGCGCCAAAGTCGACTACCCGACGCTCCTCCAGGAGTCCGACGCCGTCAGCTTCCATTGCCCCCTGACGCCCGAGACCCGCCACATGTTCGGCGCCAAAGAGATACGGCAGATGAAAAAAGACGCCCTCCTCGTCAACCTCAGCCGCGGCCAGGTCGTCACAGACGAGAGCGTCGTCGCCGCCCTCAAGCGCGGCACACTCGCCGGCGCCGCCCTCGACGTCTACGAAAAGGAACCGCTCCCCAAAGGCCACCCCTTCATCGACAGCCCCAACCTCATCCTCACGCCCCACATCGGCGGACAAACCATCGAAGCACGCAGAAACATCGGCCAGACCGTCGTGAAGATACTCAAGAGGATATCAAAGTCGAAGCGTTAACGGGGCCTGTCCGCATGATATGGCCATCGAAGGCGTTCTCGCATGCCTAGCTAGCGATTCTGTTCTTTCACCCTACGCCTCTTGTCGCGCTGGTAGCGGCCCACCAAGACGTAGGCGAGCAGGATGCCCGAAACGAAAAAGAGAACCAACGAGATGAGGAGATACATGCCCTGCTCGGCCATTTCTCCCCGAATCGCCCGCTCCACTTCCTCATCGCAGGAGAGGTAGATGGCGGTGCCATGGTCTTCCATGAACGACCTGATGGTGGCGGTGAGGTTGTCGTTTCGTTCTTCGAGGAGAGCGTTCCTTTCAGCGAGCACCGACTGCTTTTCCCATGACGCGACAAGCATGGCGCGGAGCTCCTCGGCCGTCGCGTTCGCTATCGAGAAGTCGTTGCCCTGACCGCTCCAACCCTCAGGGGAAGGGTCGGCTCCCTGCACGCAGACGGCCACCAAAAACATGCATGTGAGAACAATGAACCTGTATCCCCCCCACGATGCCATACACTAGAAATGGAAGTCTCCTTTTTAATACCGAATCCTCCTATATTCAAAACCTACCTCGGGCCCGTAGATCAGACTGGTAGATCGTCCGCCTGGCATGCGGGAGGCCTCGGGTTCAAATCCCGACGGGTCCACAACAACCTTTTTCTTTCTTTCCGAAAGAAAGAAAAACGTTGACGAAAAAGAAAGAAAGGAGATTTCGCCTTAGGCGAAATCGGATTTCTAAAAACCAATTTTTTCATGCCGCGGAGAGCCGGAAACAACGAAGAGCTCTGCTCTTCGAGTTCAC
>CAYUFO010000059.1:0-8601 GCA_964443985.1 uncultured archaeon
AGGCAACCAGCCTCATAGATTGACACCCTCAAAAAACAAGCATTTCTACAAAGCCTTTTTATTTATTTTTCTCAATTAATGCGGTACGGCCATTCTATGTTGATTGTTTTGACATCGGCATTTGAGAAGTTGCCCTGCATAAGACTCACCTGCCGAAGCCAATATTCATCGAGCAACCGGCCATGCTTGGTCCGCACGAGATAATATACCGGCACATCCCGCTCCACATAATACGTGGTGATGTTGTGCATGTCAGCGAATAAGTCTGCTTCAGGATTCAGCACCCGCACTTTCTTCTCGAGCTTCAGCTCCAAGAGAAACGGCATTGTATTGGCATCATGGTAAAAGACCGCAGAATCATTCTCAACGATGCCAGATATTGTTTTCCCCATGACGTAGGTACGTTCAACGCCGATACTGCGGGTTAGGTCGTCGGCGTGGGTGATGAGAAGGGCATAGGCGAATGAAAGAAAGATGAGTACACCAAATACCTCCACCATATAAGGCAGGGCTTTCCTTCGCAGGACATAGAAGAGAACCATATGAATAGCCAGGAGGGTGAGAACCACGTAATAAATCACCTTGTACAGAAGTGGGGAGGGGAAGTCGAACGTCTGCCAATCGAAACCACCAGGGAACGCGAGCGGATAGGCGAAGACAAGAAACACCGTGACGCCGACACAGACGCCGACGAAAAACGCCCGTCGATGCGAGATGCGGCTCAACACATCTTCGACGACGGCCATGGAGAGGATGCACAGATACGGAAGCGACTCCGAGAAATACCTGAGATTCAACAAGCCATCACCGCCATAGTGGGAGCGCGCGCCATACGTGACAATCATAGACCACGCGAAAAGCGCGACAAATGAGATGATACGCGGGTCAACCCGGCGTTGCCACATGATGATGGGGCCGATGAACGAGAGGATCAGAAAGGGCGAGGACTGAAAGAGCGCCTTGGCGGGATACGAGGGATACAGGTATTGTGTTATCCCAAACAGATGGATGTTTTGCATGTCGAAAAGATAGGCGAGTATCCGGGGGACGATGACGATGTTATCGGTAAAAAAGAGCACACCAAGGACCACAATGAATCCGAGGAGTATCGTCTGATTGGAAGGCCGAGTCAAACGAGAGCGAAAGAAAAGAGAAAGTCCTCCAACAAAGATAATAACGACAAGAAAGGGGAGGGCTGACGTCTCGAAAAGGGTGAAGAGATTTCCTTGCGTGGTCTCAAAGGGACTGCCGAAGACAAAAGCATTCAACAAGAGATAGGATACAATCGGCCAAAAACTACCGAAAATGAAAAGGGAACTTTTCCGCAAACTCACACACACAAGCACGAAAAAGTACAACAATACGATGAAAATTCCATTGGAAAGCCTTAAACCAATCGTCAGTGTGGATGCTAGCCCCACGAAAAATAGAAGGATTCCCCTGAAGATGGCACCTCCATTCCTATAATCATAGACAACTCCGAAAAAGGAGGCAAAAAGGAGAAACGTGGAAATGCCGTGGGGAATCGTCGAGGTCGCCCAGTGGTGTGAAAAAGTCATAATCGAGAAACTGACTGCTGAAAGCAGCGCAAAGCGCTGGTTTCGAAACACGAAGACGACGAAGTGATAGATGAGTGCGGTCGTCGCCAAAAACGAGAATAGATTCATAAGCTGGGGCCCCTGTCGTCCGAACAGCCAGTAAAATGGGGCGGCGACGAAGCTGTAAAAGAGGGGGGCATTGCCGATAAGCACCACCGCGTTGCCATGCTGGATGGGTTGCGTGGAATGGGGGACATATTCCCAGGAAAAAGGCTTGTATTCATTGAGGCCGTTCCAGATGTCAAGATAGCCCTCCTCGACCAAGGCCTTGGTCATGAGCACATAGGAGAACTCGTCCGTGATATTGATGGAAGGATAGCTCGTGAGGTACATGCCGGCCCCAAGCACGAGGACATAGCAATAGAAAAGAAGAACGACCCTAGACGCGTGTGGAAAACGAATAGACTTCATGGAGGGGGCACCGTAGACGGTTGAATGTATGCACTCCCTGATTAAAAAAGCGAAAAAGAAAGAGAGGGTGGATAGCAAATATCACCCATGCGAGGAACCGGGGTCGGCGGCGCCTCGCTCGGATGTCACAGAAGTATGCCTTCCTTGACGGCCTGTTGGACTATTCCGATCTCCTTTCGTTTTCTCTCGAATTCCTCGGGTGTGTAGCAGAGGGGTTCGAGGTCGACTCCCTCGTTCCAGTAGCCGAGCACCTCTGCCATTCGTTTTCGGAAGTTGATGCGGTTGAAGTCTTTTGATACGAGAATCACGTCGACGTCGGAGGTGAGAAGGTGGTCTCCCCTGGCTCGTGAGCCGAACAACAGGGCTTTGTCCAACGGGTACTTTTTTTTCACCTGGCGTATCAGGTGGCTCAGGGATTTCATCACCCTCTCATTTGAGTATCTATCCACTGCATGACCTCCTGTGTCTTCTGGATCGTCTCCTCGACATCCTCCTTCGTGTACAGTGTATAGGGGACGTCTTCTACAGCGTCAGGGTAGCGTGAGATGAAATACTCTGAAGACAGATTTCTCAGAAAACGATAGTGCTCCTTGGGGACGCCGGCAAACTTTGCCAGCCTTACCAATGAATGAACGGGGCCTGGAGACTCCTTTTTTCTATGGAGGGCATATGCCTTCAACGCCTTCTCGACCGATTGCTGGCAATAGAACGAGGCCGCGTCCAGCCTCTCCCCCTTGTATAAGACTTTGGCTGTTTCAAAGTCGTGTTCGGCCTGAACCCACCAGTTCTCAGCCTCTTTGCGCATCGTCTTCTCTGCCGTTAGTTGATTAAATAGTGCAATGGTGAATATTTGAAGCGAGATGCTTAAAAACAAGTCTGTTGCGGTCGTGGTGCCCGCCTACAACGAGGAAACACTTATCTCGAAGGCTCTTTCTGGTGTTCCTGATTTCGTGGAATCGGTCTACGTCGTGGACGACGGTTCCAAGGATGGCACTGCCGCGGCGGTGAAATCCGCCAAGGACGGCCGCATCGTCCTCGTTTCACATGAGAGGAACCGGGGCGTCGGTGCCGCCATCGTGACCGGCTACACGCGGGCCCTTGATGACGGCATGGATGTCGTGGCCGTCATGGCGGGCGACGCCCAAATGGACCCCGCCGAGCTTGAGAAGGTGGTGTCGCCAATCATCGAAGGGTGCGCCGACTACGTCAAGGGCAACCGGCTGCTCACCAAGGATGCCATCAAGCGGTTTCCGAAATTCCGGTTCTTGGGCAACGCGCTGCTGACCATCCTCACCAAGGTGGCCAGCGGCTACTGGCACGTCATGGACCCCCAGAACGGCTACACCGCCATCTCCCAGAAGGCCCTCGAAACCATCGACCTCGACGCCGTCTATCCCGGCTACGGCTACCCCAACGACCTCCTCGTCAAACTCAACGTCTACGGATTCAGAGTCATCGACGTCCCCACGACCCCCATCTACGGCCAGGAGAAATCAGGCATCAAGATGCCCACCTACCTCGTCACCCTCAGCCTGCTTTTAGCCCACCGCTTCCTGTGGCGCATGGGCCAAAAATACATCATCCGCGACTTCCACCCCCTCGTCCTCTTCTACTTCTTCGGATTCATATTCCTGCCCCTCGGCATCATCATCGGAGCCTACCTCGCCTGGATACGATTCGTCACCGGAGGCGGCGTCGCCGAAACCAGCGCCCTCTTCAGCGCGCTCCTCACCATCAGCGGACTACAACTCACCCTATTCGCCATGTTCTTCGACATGCAGGAAAACGCAAGACACTAGTCCTTATGTATCAGCTGGCTGTAGAGGGATACTGTTTGGGGGATAATCGTTTCAGACCTTTTACCACTTGTATCGAGGAGAGAATCCGCCCCAGATACTAATTTTTCTCGTAGCTGAAGGCTTCTGAGAAGATGGCAAATTGCTTCGGCCAGACGTACTGGATTCCCAGGGGGGACGAGCAGACAATCTTTGTCATCGGTGAAGAATTCTCTCGTATACCCAGCATCGGATAAGATGAGGGGGACCCGCATGAACATGGCTTCAGCAATCGTGTTACTCCAGGTATTCTCAACGGGGCTAACCGCAGTAAAAAGGGTGGACCATTTGAGGAATTTTGCGACATCTGTCCGCGCACCTGTGAAGATGAATGCGTCACGGACTCCGAGTTCACTCGCTCGTTGTTTGAGGGATTCCTGTAAGTGGCCATCGCCCACAATGAGAAAGACAACATCGTCGATCTGTTTTAGTACATGCGGAGCTGCCTCAACGAGGACTTCGGGCCCCTTGATGGGTATCAGTCGCCCGACAAAGCATACAATCCTTTTCCCCCTAAGCGGGTATTCTACTAGTATATCCTCATAGAGATTCTCGGGATTGTACTCTTCCTCATCGATGAGTGTGCGTATGGTTTTATAGCCATTCATGCCTATGCGGTGCAAGTATTTTTCCGTCTCGGTGGCAACACTTATAACTGCGTCTACCCGGAGACACACAAACCGCCAGAAGAACGTTGGAAGATCCCGGTAATCGGTCCCCCAAAGCGTTAACACTACCGGTTTTTTCAGAAAGGGTTTCGACGCGAGGCCCAGAAGCCCCATGGGTGCCCAGTGGCAGTGGATGACATCAGCTTTTCGCCCATACCACAAGAGATGGATAAAAAGAAGGACCGCAAGGAGGGGAATCTGGAGGGCAACCCAGGGTTGAGCGGAAAGGTTTGATTTTATACCATCCCCGTAGGCAACCCCTTGGAAACGCGACGGGTAAAAGTAGGGGACCCGCGTTATTCTCACACCATCTATCCGGTCTTGCGCGGGATATTCCGAAGCACCCGGGGCAAGGACGTGGACATCAATCCCCCGTTTAACAAGTTCTCTATCTAGTCGGAAATTGAAGATACCAGGATAATCCCCACGAAAACGGGGGTACGATGTGGTCACATGAAGTATTTTCATTGGGAGACGGGGATAGGGGGGGTGGTTTATTATTCAAATGTCAATAAATATAGGGTATGATCGTAGAATGAAAACGTATGCTATTCCTCTCACAAAACCATTCTTTGACGAGGATGAACGCAATGAGGTTGAGAAGGTCTTCCAGTCGGGGATGGTATCCAAAGGTCCGGAGGTTGAGATATTCGAAAAAACCGTTCAAGAGTATCTTGGAGTCACCCACGCGATAGCAGTATCGAATTGCACATCTGCCCTGCACCTTTCCCTCCTTGCAAAGGGCATAGGACCGGGAGATGAGGTGCTGGTCTCTGATTTTACCTATCCTTCGACAGGACACAGCGTCCTCTACTGCGGAGCAACACCAGTGTTTGTAGACGTCGATGGAGAGACGTTCAACATCAGCACCGAAGACCTTGGGGAAAAGATCACCAAGAACACAAAGGCAATCCTCCCGGTCCATTGTTTTGGAAATCCCGCAGAGATGTCAGAAATAAAAAAAATCTCAGAAGAGCACGGACTTGCAGTCATAGAAGACGCAGCTTGTGGCTTGGGCGCAACATACCGAAAGCAGTATACCGGGACCATTGGCGATATTGGTTGCTTCTCGTTTCACGGCCGAAAAGGCATCACGACGGGTGAGGGAGGTATGGTCGTGACAAATGACGAGGACCTCGCCGAAAGAATACGCAGGCTCTCCATTTTTGGGATACGTGAGGGGGGTTTTTCAGAGGTGGGGTACAACTACAAGATGAGCGATATCACGGCGGCCGTCGGAGTCGCTCAGATGAGGAAGTTGGAGGTTATCCTAGAGCAGAGAAGGGAACTGGCCGAGATTTGGAATGATCAGATGAGCCGGATGAGGAATATCTCGGCCCAATGTGTGGAGAAAGGGAGTCAATCCAGCTATCAAAGCTACGTGGCGGTTGTCGATAAGAGTATCAATAGGGATGCAGTAATCACAAAACTTGGCGAAGAGGGGATACAGTGCCAGATTGGGACGTACGCACTCCACCGGGAACCAGTGTATGCCACAAAGACACTATGCCCCCATTCCGCGGAGTTGTTTAAGACGGCGATAGCGTTGCCATTATACCACACACTCTCTCATGAAGACATTAGCATTGTGAGCACTCATTTGTCGGAAGCCATGGAAGGTGGAAAATGAAGATACGGGATAAACGAATTTTTATGACGGGGGGGGCAGGGTTTATTGGCACAGCCCTCATCAAGGAATTGGCACACGATAATGAGATAGTAGTATATGACTCACTTCGTAGAAATTCTCTGGCAAGGTCTGATGTTGCACATCACGAAAATATCACGGTGATTAAGGGAGACATATTAAACCAGAGAAAATTGAAAAACAGCATGCAGGACATCAACTGCGTCATACACTTGGCGGCAATTGCTGGCGTCGATACCGTCATACAAAACCCCACAACAACAATGAAGGTGAACCTCATCGGGACACACAATGTGCTTGAGGCAGCAACTCAGCAAGAGTCAGTGGAAAGATTTGTGAATTTTTCCACGAGCGAAGTATATGGTTCGTATGCATACAAACTGGATGAACGAGATAATACGTCAATGGCCGCAGTGGGGGAGGCCCGATGGACATATGCCACGAGCAAACTGGCAGGGGAACATTTTACATATAGTTATTTTAAAGAGTTTGGCCTGCCAACCGTAACGGTTCGGCCATTCAATATTTACGGCCCGGGACAAGTGGGGGAAGGCGCCATCCATGTCTTCGCATTGCAAGCCCTGAGGGGGCAAACTTTGAGGATCCATGGGGACGGCGACCAGATTCGATCGTGGTGCTACATCAAGGACATAGTCAGCGGGGTCCTCCTCTGCATTGAAAAAAAGAAGGCAATCGGAGAGGTGTTTAACCTCGGAAACCCACGCGGTACGATAACGGTCCTCCAACTTGCGGAAAAAATAAAATCGTTCACGAATTCCAATAGCAAAATCGCCTTTACGCCCAGACATTACATCGATGTTGAATTGCGAATCCCTGATATTGAGAAGGCAAAGCAGGTATTGGGGTTTAATCCGGCCATCAGCCTCGATGAAGGACTCATAAAGACTATTGAGTGGTATAGGGGAAGTTGACACGATGAAAAAGAACAGCAACAAAGTGTGGAAGAGCCAGGGGGAGGGTTCGTATACCCAAAAAGACTTTTTAAAAATCGGGAAACACGTGATAATCGAGGTAGGAGTGCGAGTCTTTCACCCGGAAAACATAGAGATAGGAGACGACGTGTACATTGGCCATGATACCTGCCTAAAGGGATATTACAAAAACAGGATGGTTATCGGAAGTGATTCCTGGATTGGTCAAAAATGTTTTTTCCACAGCGCCGGAGGCATTATTATCGGAAAGCAAGTCGGTATCGGCCCTGGCGTGTATATCCTCACTTCGACTCATGCAGAGGAAGGAGTGGAGACACCGATACTCAATGGAGAACTGGTGTTCGAGGAGGTTGTCATCGAGGAGGGTTGTGATATCGGTATGGGGGCCGTGATACTTCCGAACGTAAGAATCGGGAGAGGCTCCATTGTCGGTGCTGGGAGTGTGGTTTCGAAGGATGTGGCCCCGTATTCTGTTGTCGCCGGAAATCCCGCGAAAATGATTCGAGAAAGAAAATAGCTGAACTCAACAGAAAAGATTGGTTACTCAGGCCGCGCCCTGAGAATCAGAGAACTAAAGACGACCATTAGCATCTCTCCAAAGGACATCCATAACCGGGCTGCGATGGCTGCGGCAAGGGCGACAGATGGTGGCAGGAATGTGCCGAGGAGGAATGTATACACCCCTTCTCGAACGCCTATGCCACCCGGGAGAATGAAGACAACGTACCCAAGGAGTATGGCAATCGGGGAGACCGAGATCATGAGGGGTAGATACGAGAGGGGGAGGGGATAAAATGAGGACACCATCAAGTGAAATCCAGCACCAAACACTGCCCAGAATAGCGTGTACATCCCCAAATACGATGCATGGGACCGTGCGCTCATGCCTTGCAGGTCAAGGTCTTTCCCCAGCCACTGGGCAACGATTCTCGGAACCATAAAAAAGACACGATTCGATGAAGCCAGCAGGACAATGGCCAAGGCACACATAATTCCAAGACAGGGAAGAACCCGGACTCCGAGAAACCCCCACCAGGACAAGCTGAGGAGAAAGAGGAATAGCCCGGATAGTGCAATGAAGACAAACGACAAAAAGACCGTAGATAGCGTCTTTGAGGCTGGGATGCCTTCTTGGCGGGCGAGGTGGACCATGCCGACAAAGCTCCAGATTTTTCCGGGAATGTATTTTCCCAGACTCGACACGGAGAAGATGAATACCGCTTTCCAATAGGCAACCGGACTCGAGAGATGCGAGAGAATATCCCGCCAGAGGAACACGAGAAATAGGTGGCTGACCACGTAGACAATAAAGGAGAATCCCACAACAGCCCAATCAATGTGTACTATGAGCGCTCCGAATTCGCCCCAATGCGTGAAAAACTGGCGGACGAGAAATAGCAATGCTATGACAAATACGAAAACATTTAATGCGAGGCGAAATACCTGATAACCCGCCAAAGAGACTCTCGCAGACATACCACAAGAGAT
>CAYUFO010000059.1:8611-9145 GCA_964443985.1 uncultured archaeon
CGCAACCTAAAAACAAAAGAACACCCCGCCCACCAGCATGTTTTTACGTCTTTGTGCATATATATTTAATAGAAATGAGACTGAATGACATATCTATGTCAAAGATGACTAACAACGGCCAGTCCGCCTTGGAGTATTTGATGACGTATGGCTGGGCTATTTTGGTCGTCATCGGCGTCGGTGTGGCGATGTATGAGATGGGGATTTTGTCGGGTGCCGGCGATAACATCCAGCCCGGCAAGCGGGGATTCAGCCAGGTGTCGCCTTTGGATTGGAGCGTGTCGGGTGAATCCCCTGGCGCCATCAATCTTGTGTTGACCAACGAGGCGGGCGTCCGCGTGGAGGTGAAGAGCGTCGGGGTGTCGATATACACGCCCCAGACCATCAACTGCGGGGATGTCGTCAACCAGGAACTGCGCCCCGGCCAGCAGCAGATCGTGCAGTTGGACGGCGCAACTCTCTGCGGGGACGTATTTGGGATAGATTCGGGGGAATATTATCGCGCCAACGTCACCATCACCTACACCAACCTCG
>CAYUFO010000060.1:0-8951 GCA_964443985.1 uncultured archaeon
TGAGGCCTGCGCGGATGTTTGAGCTCATGAGCTGCAAGGCGTCGGGGAGGGCTTCCTCGACTTTCCGGGCTTTGCTGTCGGCTGAAAGCATCACGAGGACGTAGACGAAGCCCTCGAAGGCGGCGAAGAATATGACGATGCCGAGGGGGAGGTTGATGGGCTCATAGATGTTGACGATATCATATGCCTCGACGAGGGCGCCCATGATGAAGCCGAAGAAGAGGCCCAAAAGCAGCATGGAGCCCATGAAGACGTCGGGGGGCGTCTGGATGGACGAGTAGCGCAGGAGCTGGCGGTACTTCATCCGCGTCGCGCGGGGGAGTATTTTTACGATGGGGTTGAAGACGTTCATGTTAGTTTCCGATGAGGTTGGGTCGCTTGCTTTTTATGATGCCCATGAAGATGAACTGCATGACGATGGTGAAGCCGAAGAGCCCGTAGAAGGTGGTTTCGCGGCCGATGGCCTCCATGCCGGGGAACGTGCTCAAGATGATGAGCATGGTGATGCCGAGGCTGGGGAGGATGACGGCCACCATCATGTACATCATGGCGAGCGGGTTGAGGACGCTCTTGTAGCGGCGGATCTCGATGAGCTGCTCTTTTGAGAGGCTTGAGATGACGTTGGCGATGTTGTCGCCGACGTCGCTTCCCGATTTGAGGCTGTTGACGAGCTGCCAGATGGCGCGGCGGAAGTAGAGGCTCGGGTTGCGGTTGGCGAGCTCTTCGAGGGCGTTGACGACGGGTTCGCCGGCGTTGACCTTCTCGACGACGGTCTTGAATTCGTTCGTGATGGGGCCGTAGTCGCCGGTGGACAGGCTCGCGATGCTGTTGAAGACGGGGACCCCGGAGCGTATCTGGACGAGGACGGTGCGCAGGGCAAAGAGTAGGTTTCGTTCGAGGTACTTGACGCGCTGGTTGACGATGGACTTTGGGTACATGATTAGGTAGGCGAACATGCCGAAGCCGACGACGACGCCGAAGAGGGGGCCGATGTAGGGGCGCTCGCCGCCGCCTGCGTGGATGACCATGTAGACGAGAGCCGATATCATGACGGTGAGGACGGTGGCCAGGAAGAAGGCGATGGCGATGTAGTCGCGGCTGTTGAGCTTGTACTGGTCGGTGAGGCCGGACTGTTTTAAAAGCGAGTCGATTTTCGGAAATAGCCTGAGAAAGAACGACCCCATGCCGCGAAAGAGGTGGCTTGCCGACCTGATGGCGGGCGAGGTCAGGAAGGCGAGTTTGGGTTTTCGCTGGGCCATGGTTTATTCAAGGAGCTCCTTGGGGTCCTGGTCGTTGTTGACGACGTCGAGGACGTTCTGGCGGTCGAGGTAGTAGCGTGAGAGTATTTTGCCGACCTCGTCGATGGTCCTGAGGTTGCGGTCGACCATGTAGTTGAGGATCTTCTTCTTCTGCTCGATTTCTGCGCGTATCTCGTCCTGGTTGAGGCCGGTGTGGCGCTCGAGCTCGGCGAAAAGGTGGGAGGGCTCGGAAACGCGGTCGATGGTGTCGGTGCGGGCGTTCCACGCGTACATGACGTTGGCTTTGTATTTGATTTTCCCCTCCTTTTCGAGGTGGTCCGGGTCGACGATGAATTCGCCGACCTCGTAGGTGCGGCGGATGCCGCGGCGCCGGTCGCGGAACATGACGACGTTGAGGTGGACGCTGTCGAGCATGCTGTGGGGTATCTCGATGGGGGGGTTGGTGAAGCGGGTGATGGTCTGCTCGCAGGTGTCGGCGTGCAGTGTGCCGTAGACGCTGTGGCCGGTGTGCATGGCCTCAAACAGGACCTCTGCTTCCCGTTTTTTCCGGATCTCGCCCATGATGATGCGGTCGGGGCGCATGCGGAGCGCGTTGACGAGGAGGTCGAGCATGCTGACTTCGCCCTTGCCCTCGGGGTTGGGCTCTCGGGTCGTCAGCGGGCACCAGTAGAGGAAGTCGGGCAGTTGGAGCTCGCGGGTGTCCTCGATGCTTATGATGCGGTTGTTTGGGGGGACGAAGGGCATGCAGATGTTGAGGAAGCTGGTCTTTCCGCTGCCGGTGCCCCCTGATAGGATCATGTTCATCTCGTATTGGATGATGAGCCAGATGAGGGCGAGGGTCTCGTCGCTTGCCGTCTTGTTCTTGATGAAGTCGGTGCACGTCCACGGGTCGCGGGCGAATTTACGAATCGTGATGGTCGAGCCCTTGCTCGAGATGGGCTGGAGGATGGCGTTGGCGCGGTCCTTGCTCATGAGGTGGGCGTCGAGGAGGGGATTGAGGGTAGTTATCTCACGGCCCACGCGGCGGGCGATGGTCGAGGCGTAATTGACTATCTGGCCCTCGGTGTCGGGCTGGACGTTGGTGAGCAGCCAGCCGAACTTCTTGTGGTAGATGCGGACGGGCTCCTTGGCGCTGTTGACGACGATTTCTTCGAGTTGGCTGTCGTCGAGGAAGAATTCGATTTCGCCGAGTCCTAGGAGTTCGTGGATGAGGTTGAGGATGAAGTGGTCCGTGACGTCTTCCTTGAGGTTGGGGAGTTCGCTTTTGATGAGTTCTTCTGCGCTCTTTTTGAATTCGGTTTTGAGTTCCAAGAGGAGCTTGGGGTCGAGGATGTCGCTCGTCGTCATCTCGATGCTCGTGATGAGGCGCTCCTTGATGTCGTCGAGCAAGGCGGCGGTGGCGATGTCGACTTCGGGGAGGACGAGCTTGTATTTTGGGACGTGGTCTTCTTCGACGACGCGGACGCCGGTGGTGACGCCCTCGCATTCGATGTCGTATTCGTCGAGGATCTTGTCCTTCTTCTTCTTGGGCTTCTCGTCGAAGGTGAGCTCCTCCTCCTCGGCTTCCTCTTTCACCCGGACGCCGGGCGGGTTCGGGGGTTCTTCCTTGGCCGCGTCCTTGGCGTCCTTTTTTATGGGCTTCTGGCCCTGGTCGGGATTCGCAGGGCCTCCCTGCTGTGATTCCTCTGGGCCGTCGTCGTCCTCGGAGGGGGGTTTCTTCTCGTCGTCTGCCATGGCTTGTTTCCTATTATGCCTGCAAGGATTTAAGCGTTAGCCCTTGCCGCGGGGGATGTACTTGATGATGGGCTCGCCGATGGTGGGGTAGTGGAGCTCGAGGAGGTTGTGCTCCTCGAGGATCATCGCCCACTCCTCTATCTGGGTCTTGTTGACCTTGAGGGCGCGGGCGAGACGGTCATCGACCTTGAGGGTCTTGTATTTCTGGACGAGCTCGTAGAGCTTGTCGATGCTGGTCTCGACCTTCTCTCCCGCGTCAAAGGACTTGACCTTGACCTTGGGTGCCTCCTCCTGGGGCTTTTTGATGATGGTGACGATGCGCTTCTTTTGGATCTCCTCCATGCGTTCGCGCTTGCGGCTGCTCATCCCCTTCACGGCGCCGGCCGCCGCCGCCATCATGCCCTGCGCCGGCTGGTTGAGGCGGGGCTGGGCCTCGAGGGCGTCGGCTGCCTGGTCTGGCGAGGGATTCCTGATGACTGAGTCGAGGCGGTTCTTCTGGATCTCTCTGGCGCGCTCGGCCTTGCGGGCGTCTGCCGTGCCGGCCTCGTTGCCCTTGAAGCCGGCGACGTGCGCCATCTTGCCCCCTCCCGCCGCGTCGGGCTGGGGGGAGGGTTTTTTGACGACCCGCTTGACCCGGTCGCCGCGGGCGGGCCGCTGGGGGCCTCCGCCGCCGAACATGCTCGTTATCTTGCTGAGCCCGAACATACGGGATTTGCGAATCTCGTGCTGTTTGTCGGATGCGGCTTGGGCGGCCTGAGGGGCGGCCTTTTTAGTGATGACCTCTTTGGGCTTGATGGCCTTGATCTTGACGCCGATCTCGCTGAGCTTGATGGCTGAGTCGACGAGGGAGTCCTTGTTGTCCTCAAGTGCTGTGTGCATGTCGTGCTCGTCGAAGCGGTAGATGTCGAGGCGTCCCTGGCTTCCGGCGAGGTGTTCGCGGATGGAGGCGAGGGCGTCTTCGCCGTAGAGTATCTTGTTGCCGCCGACGGCCTCGAAGCTGGCGGCCCGCACGTCGCCCTTCTCGATGACGATGTCTGCCTGGTAGAGGGCCTTGTCGACGATGCCCAGCAAGCGCATGGCGCCGTTGAAGGTGGCGTCGAGTTCCTTGCAGGCCTGGTAGAAGTCTTTGGTGTTCCTCGGGGTGATGTGGTGGCCTTTCAAGAGGTTCATGGTGGGCGTCGGGAGACGGTGTGTCAACTTATGTGCGAGAGGTTTAAAATACCGGCGGGGGGGGGCTCAGGGGCTGACCTGGATGCGGTGCAGGTAGACTGTCGTGTCGGAGGTGCCTTCGGCGTTGATTTGCAGTTGCGTGGCTATCCAGCTCCACGCCTCGAAGCGCAGAGTCTGGATGGTGTCGTTGCCGGGTGCGGCTATGAGGTCGCGTCCCGTGTTGCCCTCCTCGATGGGGTCGAGTTCCTCTGCGGGGCAGGTGCCGGCCTGGGCGGGGCAGTTGGTGGCGCCGTTGTGGTTGCCTATGAAGCGGGTGGTGGTGTCGGTGCCGTTGTGCGTCACGACGACGTTGGCCTCCCAGTTGCCGCAGACGAACTCTTCCTCGCAGCTGATGTTGTTTTCAGCGCTCCACGTGAAGTCGATTTGGCGGAAGCAGTCGTTGGGGATGAGGTTGAATTCGAGATACGTGGTTTGTTCCTCTGTTTCCTGGACGCCAATTTGGTCTTGGATTTCATATGCCCAGCTCCAGAGCGTGATGTTGCCGACTTCGTCGACGTCGAAGTCGACTTTGGGGCCGCCCTCATCGTCCCAGTCGGCGCCCGACGTCTTGCCGCTGACGTAGTCGTTATCCCAGGTGCCGTTATAGATGGTCACCCAGGAGAGCGGGCAGCCGCCGCAGCCGTCCATGGTGATGCGGACGGGTGTGCCTGGCGTCTGCATGGTGCCGTTGTTGTCGGTGGCGCGGCTGTAGAGTGTGTAGGTGCCGTCGACGCCGGGGTCGAAGCTGATGTTCCACGTTTCCGCCCCGTTGGCGGTGTGCCAGGAGAGGCCGCCGTCCCAGGAGACCTCGACGAAGCTGACGTTTCCGTCGGCGTCGCTCGCGTTGCCCTCGATGAGCCGGTCATGGGGGCACGTGCTATAGGTGGTGCCGTCCGCGGGCGAGAGGATTTGGGATGCCGGTGGCATATTGAAGGTGGAAAAGCACGCTGATGTGAGGCCGTCGCGTTCGGCGTGGGGGCAGTCGAGGCGGAAGGCGTAGGTGTAGGCTCCCTGGCAGACGCCGTAGACCTCGCATGCCGACACGTTCTGCCAGTACAGGTAGTCGACCCACGTCGCCGTGGGCTTGACGGCGACGCCGCGGGCGAGGAAGTCGTAGGGGTTGATGAGCGATTCGAGGCCGATGTCGGTGCGGTTGAAGCGGGCGGAGGCCTGTGCCACGTAGCGGTCGCTGAGGTTGAGGCGCCCCTCCATGCGGTCGAAGAAGCAGGGGCCGTTGCCGTATTGGGTGGGGCAGTAGGTCCCATACGTGGACACGTTGCTCGTCTGGTAGCAGGAGGTGTTGACGTCCCTGGGGCCTATGCCTAGGTAGAGGGCGTGGATGCCGCCCTGGTTTCGCAGGTACAGGCAGCTTTGCTCCTCGACGGCGAGCGAGGTGTTGGCGCCGCAGCCAGCGTCTGCGCCCGTCGGGGTTGGCATGCCGAGGTCGCCGGTGGCGTTGAGCCAGGGGATGGTGGCCGCGCATTTCGTTGCGAGCCCGTCGGGGGCGCCCTCGTAGTCGACGAGGGCGGCGAAGGTGTCGGTCTCGTTTGCATGAAGGCAGGATTGCATGGCCTGCGTGCAGTTGCCCGAGATGGTGGCGTCCATGACGAGGACCTGCTTTGAGAGTATCTCGCGGTCGGTGAGGTTGCAGTAGGATTCGAGGGCGGCCGGGCTGCCGAGCTGCGTCGAGTAGACGAGGGCCTGTCCGCCGCCCGTGCCCCCTCCCTCGTCGTCTCGGCATCCTGCGATGCCTTGGAGATTGACGTAGGGGTCCGAGCAGTTCTCTATGGCGCTGGTCATGAGGCCGTTGGTGTAGAGGGGGTACAGCGGGTCTTCGAGGCCCAGAAGCGAGGTGAGCGAAAGGGTCTCGACGCTGGTCCCCTTGTAGAAGCACATCTCGCTTTCGTCTTGGACCTCGACGGAGTTGTTGATGATGATGGCGAAGTTGAAGGCGTCGTAGGGGGCGATGGTCAGGTTCTGGAGGGTGATGTTCGCATTGAAGTTCATGCCCGTCCCCTCGCCGGTCATCTTGCCTATCCAGACGGGAAGGGTGTGGTTTTGCATGGCGGAGACGGTCGCGCCGTCGAGGGTGGCGCACAAGATGAGCTCAGCGATGGCAGCGGTGGCGCCGGTCTCATGGTAGACGTAGCTGGTGCAGTTCTGGAATACGTAGTCGTCGAGGGGGTCGTTGTTGCTGACGACGTGGTCGATGGCGTAGATGGTGGCGCGGCGGCCGAAGACGCTCATGGCCCGGTCGAGGTCTCGCTTGACGTCCTCGACGAAGTATTGGAGCTCGTCGCAGCGTATCTTGCCGGCGGCGTCGTCGACGGTCGACTGATCCTGGGTGGCGCTGAAGCTGACCAATAGGATGAAGGGGATGATGAGCAGCGTAATCGCTACCGTGAAGAAGTATCCCTTGTCGCGTTTTTTGGGTTTCCCGTTCATTGCCAGAGGGTGAGGTCGACCTTGATGGGCCCCCAGAGACTGCGCACCTCGCCGGTGCGGCTGAAGTCGATGATGAGCTGGCCGGCGGCGAACTCGAGGCTGAGGCGGCCGTCGTCGTCGATGTCGAGCTGGCTGAGCAGCCGGTAGACGGCGTCGTCGACGGCGTCGTCGGCGTCAAAGCAGGCGGGGGTGTGGCAGACGAGGGTGTAGTTGCATTCGTCGCTGCCGTTGTAGTTTGCGGGGAATTCGATTCTCGTGTCGCTGCCGTCCTCGAACTCGATGTTCCAGTTGCATCCCTCCTTGTCCTGGAAGACGCCGCCGTAGTCGACGCCGCCGCGCAGGCGCACGGTGTAGATTGCCCTGCTGAAGGCCGAGCACAGCCGGGGCGAGCCCGGGTTGTTGCCTGTGCCGAGGGTGAAGGTGTTGTTTTCGGCATTCTCTATCCAGTCGGCGGGCACCTGCACGAAGAAGGGGTCGCCGAGGATGGTGTAGTCGCTGCCGAAGTGGCCGTCCCTGAGGGTGTAGGCGGTGTCGGTGCCGCCGCTGTTGTTCACCGACAGGTAGTCCGTCCAGTATTCCCCCGAATACGACGTTATTTTTACGTCGGTGACGGTCAGGTTCTCGCGGACGTTGAGGGTGCCTGCGCAGCCGCCGAAGGTGGGTGTCTCGAGGTTGATGGAGATCTCGCCGTAGTCGGGGGCGTGGATGGCGGGCGTGTACATGAATTCGATGTAGGAGTCCTCGTAGAGGCGCGAGAGCGAGATGTTGCCTTCGGTGACGTTGATGGCCTGGCCGCGGTAGCTGGCGTTGACTATCTCGTTGGCGATGTCGCGGTATATCTGGGCGAGCTCGCTCGCATTGTCGCTTTGGTAGAAGTGGCTGCAGTTGTCGGCGCAGGCGATGTCTTGCATGTTTGATGCGCAGGCGTCGCCGAAGAGGACGGTGTAGACGCTGATGGAGTGGTTGTCGACGGCCTCTTGGGCGAGGTCGACGCCTTCGTCGCGGGCGTCTGCGTCGTCGCAGTCGTAGTAGGGGAGCCCGTGCGACCATCCATGTATTGGCGGGGGGTTGCAGTAGTTCGCGCAGCCGTCGCTCATGAGGACGAGGGCTTTGAGCCGGTCCTCGACGCTGACGAGCTCGAGGTCGAAGGCCGTGGACGTGGCGTCGTCGTTTTCGAGGCTGACTGCGAGGATGTTTTCGCCGTCCACGAAGTGGGCCGTGTCAACGGGAATCTTGTCGCGGTTCCAGTAGCTGGCGACGTGGTCTGACGAGTCGTTGTCGATGCGCACGCCGTTGAGGTAGACCTCGCTGGCTGCATCATCGCTTGCGACGTAGAGGAAGGTGTCGTTGAGGCCTGACGTGTTCACGTCGAAGGTCGTCCTGAACAGGTACGTGCCGGTGCCTGGCGAGGCGGGAAGCACCTCGAGGGCGATGTTGTTGAAGTAGGCGACGATGCCTTCGTCGTCTCCTTGGTGGTCTTGGACGCTGGCGTCGAACTTGGCGCCGACGTCGAGGTAATACCAGCCGGCTCCGCCTGCCAGGATGGTTGCCGTCACGTTCTCGCGGAAGGTGCCCGCATTGTAGTCGCCGTCTCCGTCGCGGTCGAAGTCGCCGAGCTGGTTATCGGTGTGCCAGTCGTCGCCGTTTGAGGGATTGGGGTCGCGGTCGTAGAGGATTTCGTTGGTTGCGTCCTCGCTTGCGTAGCTGTTGCCGTTGCCGGAGTCGAGGTCGTAGCCGAGGTAGTTGTCGGAAAGGTCGGCGTCGCCGGTCTTGAAGAACCGTGATTTTATCCAGCAGGCCTCCTCGGTGGAGCCCGATGTGGTGTCGCGGTCGAAGGCCTCGTAGTCGAAGGAGACGACGGCCTGTGCGCCGGCTGCCAGTTCGTTGACGAGGTCCTGGGTGATGTTTATCTGGACCCCCCATGCGCCGGAATCGAGCAGGTCAGAGTTGCCGCCACCGATTTCTATTTGGATGCGGTCGCTGCCGTCGGTGGTGGTGCCGTCTGCGCGGCCGTCTGGGTCATAGTGTCGTGTCATGTCCCAGTCGCCGTCCGTGTAGCCGCGCCGGCCGGTGCCGTAGGCGAGGTCTCCGCGGAACCAGTCCCAGCCGTCGTCGTGGTCGTCGAAGTCGACGGTGTAGATGGTGTTGGTGTTCGCCGTGGTGTTGACGCCGCTTGAGAAGTCGACGGGGGCGGGCCGGTCTTCGGCCATGTCCCAGAGGTCGGCGTTCAATCCGCCGATGGCCAGTTCGATGTCGTCGAAGTAGGCGGCGAAGCCTTCGTCGCTGCCCTTGCCATTGCTGTGC
>CAYUFO010000061.1:0-8870 GCA_964443985.1 uncultured archaeon
CCGGCTTCGTCAAGGCCGGCAACGAGGGGGTTGTCGTCCATGGCAGGTCAGGATACACTGGGCTGATTTTTCGTCCCCATCGATTCCCCCAAAGCCGATGTCACCCATTCCACGACCGACTTGGCATGGTGCAACGCTTCCTCATACTCGTCGTCGTCGATGGGTTCTGTGGCGCTCGAGTAGCGGCTCATGACGGCGTAGTCGGTGAGTATGACGGCGTCGGCGATGTTCTTTGGTATCTCGGTGTCCTTGGGGAGCAGGTCGAGGAGGGTCCGCAGGTTGTGCGTTTTTGGGAATGCTACGTCATGTGCGACAAGCAATCCCTTGAGTGCCTTTTCGGCCGCCTGTTGGGCGTGAAAGCAGAGTTCCTCGTATAGGATGTCATCGGAGAGGTCTCGTGCCCGGGCGAGATCGCTTTGCGCATGCCGAAGCCAGTCTTGGGGGCTTCCGGGGACGATGTCTTCATGCGCCATAGACGTGCACCCCCTCGCGCAGTATTTGATGGTAAATCAAGCCGACGTTGTCCTTGTATTCTTCAAGGTCGCGGGGGGTCGCCACGATGATGTCGAAGGGTATGCCGATTCCCTTGATCTGCCGGTATAGTGCTTGAGCGGTCCGGCGGCGGTGGCTGCCTTCGGGCATGACGACCAGGACGTCGATGTCGCTTTCGGGCGTCTGTGTGCCCCGCCCGGTCGATCCGAAGAGTATGATGCTGATTGGATGGACGTTCTCCACGATCTGGTCCACGAGGGCGTCGATTGTTTTCGAGCGTGGGTTCATGGTAGTGGCAATCCTGTCTTGTCAGTGATTAGGGTTTCATAGTATTATTAAGGGGGGCTACCTCCATCGAGCATGTTCCCCGAGCCATCACACGACGGTCGTCTTGCGCAACCATTCGAGGTCGCTGAGATATAGTTGGCGGATGTCGCCGAGTTCGAGGGCGAGGGTGACGACGCGGTCGAGGCCGAGGCCCCAGGCGAGGACGGGGCAGTCGAAGCCCAGAAGCGGCTTGACGACTTCGGGTCGGAAGATGCCTGCACCGCCCAGCTCTATCCATTCGTCTTTTTCTTCGAAGTAGACGCTGGGCTCGACGCTCATCTCGGTGTAGGGGAAGTAGTCGGGGGTGAAGCGGACCTTTTCGAAGCCCATGGCGTTGTAGAAGGTCTTGAGGATGCCCAAAAGGTGCTTGAAGGTGACTGACGGGTCGACGACGATGCCTTCGACCTGGTAGAATTCGGGCAGGTGCTTGTAGTCGACGGCCTCGTTTCGGAAGGTCTTGCCGACGGCGAAGACCTTGGCGGGCAGGTCGTCTGGGGTGAGTCTGGATAGTTCGCGGGCGGTGACGGCGGTGGTGTGGGTGCGCATGAGGGTCTCTTGTGCGACTTTCTCGCTCCATTTATAGCCCCAGCCGGCCGAGCCGGTGTCGCCGCCGTCTTCGTGGGTTGCGCCGACGGCTTTTTTGAGCCGGTCGAATCCTTCAATCGTCGTCGATTTTGGGTGTTTGAGGTAGAACGTGTCGTGGGTGTCTCTTGCTGGGTGATCCTGGGGCTGGAAGAGGGCGTCGAAGTTCCAGAAGGCGGATTCGACGAGGGGTCCCTCGATTTCCCTGAAGCCCATGGCGATGAATATTTCTCTGACGCGCTGGATCATGCGGGTCAGGGGGTGGAGCTTGGCTGGCTGGGCCGGCTCCACGAACACAGACACGTCGTAGGGGCGGAATTCGAGGTTCTTCCAGCTGCCGTCTGCGAGCATGGCGGGTGTGAGCTGACTGACTCGGTCGTCGACTTTGAGGGTCTTGGCCTTCTTTTTTCCCTCGGCGGTGGGCAGCAGGTGAATCTCCTTTCGCTCCCGTATGTCGACGACGTTTTGCCGGCTTTTGAGGAAGGCGAGGCCCTGGGCGAGGCGGTCGTCGAGGTCGGCCGCAGATACGACGTCTTTTTCGGCGAGCAGTGCGAGGAGCTCTTCGTCGGCGGTGGCGAGCTCGTTGAGGACTTTGAGGGTGCCGTCGGAGATTATTCCTTGGCCTTTTTTCCGAAGCCAGCCTGCGGCGATGCCGAACTTGGCGGGGCCGAGCTTCTTTTTCGCTTCCTCGACGGGGGCCTCCTTGCCGACGGCTTTCATGAGCTGGCGCTCGGGCAGGCCCTCCTTGGCGTACTCTTTGCCCTCGTCTCCGAGGCGGATCTCCTCGAAAACGCGCTCTTCGACCTCGACGAGCTTTTTCGTGGCAAGCCAGCTTGAGGCCCTCATGACGGCGTCGAGGGGCAGCGAGGCCTTCCCTGCAACGTCTTCTGGCGTGCTCTTGGCAGTCAAGGCCTTCAGGACGCGGACTTCGTGCGGGTGGAAATCCATGGTAAACAATCGCGGTCGGCCAATATAAACGGGGGCCGTTATTCGAAGCGGGTGAGCTGGCGCATGAGTTCTATGCGCTCTTCGAGGCGGTCGGCGGAAAGCCCTGTGAGGGGGGCGACGCTGAAGTCTTCGACGGTGTGGCTTGCGACGGCGGTGCCGTAGACGATGGCTTTTCTGAGGGTGGCGTCGTCGGTGTTCTTTTGGGTGGCGAGGTAGCCGGCGAGGCCGCCGCCGAAGCTGTCGCCTGCGCCGGTGGGGTCGACGACGCGCTCGAGGGGGTAGGCGGGATGGCTGAAGACCGATTCTTTCGTGAAGAGGAGGGAGCCGTGCTCGCCCTTCTTGATGACGACGTTTCTGACGCCTTCGTCGAGTAGGTTTCTGCCAGCTTCGACGAGGTTGGGGGTGTCGGCGTATTGGCGGGCTTCGCCGTCGTTGATGACGATGACGTCGACTTGGGCGAAGACGTCGCTGACGAGGCCGCGTTTGGATTCTATCCAGTAGTCCATGGTGTCGGCGATGCTGATGGCGGGGTTGACGTCTTCGAGGCAGGCGAGCTGGATGGCGGGGTCGGTGTTGGCTAAAAAGAGGACGCTGCAGTCGCGGTAGTGGTCGGGTATCTTGGGCTGGAAGGTGGCGAGGACGTTGAGCTCGGTTTTTCTGGTGTGGGCCTGGTTCATGTCGTATTCGTAGGCTCCCTCCCAGTGGAAGGTCTTGCCGTCTGATTCTTCGAGGCCTGCGAGGTCGATGCCGTGGTCTGAGAGGAGTTTCTTGTGTTCGGCGGGGAAGTCGGCGCCGACGACGGCGACGATGCCGGTGTCGGCAAACAGGCGGCTTGCCAGCGAGAAGTAGGTGGCCGAGCCTCCGAGCACGCGTTCTTTGCGGCCGAATGGGGTCTCGATGGTGTCGAGGGCGACGGTGCCGAGGGCGACGACGTCCATGCACCGTATTTGTGAGCTCGAAAATAAAAAAGGAAGAAAGAGGGGTGTCTTCAGTTGTTTTCGGGGTTTGGGAGGATGTTCTCTTTTCCTTTTCGGGGGTAGAGGTAGAGGCGGTCCTGGCTTTGGGCCGTTTCTTTGAGCACGCAGGCGATGTAGGGGCCGAATTGTCCGTCGTTGAGCCAGGCGCTGCCGACGAAGTCGCCGCCGGCTTTGATGTTGAAGTCGGGGCGGCGGTTGCTGGTGTCTTGGTTTTGTTCTTCTTCTTGGGGTTTCATGCAAATCACCTAAACAATATTGTATGAAATTATAAAGAAATACAAGTATATAAATGGAGTGGGTGCGCAAGGGGAAGCAATCAGAGCTTGACGCGGTCGACCTGGTAGTACGTCACGTCGCCTTCCTCGTCGACGACGGCGTAGATCATGCGCTTGTTGACGTTGGTGGCAAGGCGGACGGCGCGCGCCATCTCGGGGAGGCTGCACGTGTATTCTTCGGGGACGACGTGGACGAGGATGGTGCTGTGGGCCCGGCCGACCATGTCGCCTCGCTCGTAGACGCGGAAGTCGGTGCCGAACTTGAGGCCGGTGCGCACGACGAGGCCGCGGCCCTTGAGGTCGGCGTAGACCTTGTATTTGTTGTAGAATTCGTCTTCAGCGGCGGCGCCGAGTCGGAGGAGCTCCTCAAAAGAGGCCTTGGCGTCGCCCTTCTGGACGTCGAGGGCGTTGGTGTCGACGAGGTAGAGGGCCTCGATGAGAGAGAGCTCCAGGCGGCTGCCGTTCTCCTCGCCGAAGCCGCGGTCCTTCAGAAGGCTCTTAGAGTCCGAGTCGCCGACGACGACCTTCGTCCCGGAAAGGATGCCGACTGCCATGCCTATACCTCGTCGGGGTCGACGCCCAGCGCCCGGATGCTGCACACGCGCAGGGGCGTGACGCCGCCGTCCTTGAGCTTGGCGGCGAGCTCGTCTGCGTCGGCGCCGGGGTTGAGGTACGCCGTCTTGACGCCTTTTTCGATGACGTCGTCGGCGACCGACACCCCGATGTCGGGCTTCACGTAGAATGAGACTGCGTCGAGGTCGTCTGGGATGTCTTTAATGGAAGAGAAGCATTCGAGCCCCTCGACCTCCTCGTCCTTGAGGTTGACGGGAAAGACACCCCAGCCCGCATCCCGGTAGGCGCGGACTGCCTTGTTGCTAAAGCGCTCCCTGTCGCGGGAGGCGCCGACGATGGCGATGTTCACGGCCAATCCTAGAAATCCTGCTTCTTTTCGCCGACCACATTGAACCCGTATTGTCCGAGCTCGATGGTGTGGGGGCTCAGGGTGTGGGCGGTCGAGCGCATCTTCTTTATCTGCAGCGTCCGGGTGTTGAGGACCTCGTTGGCGTGCAAGACGATGACGCCGTCGGCGACGTAGCTTTCGATGTCGTGGCTCGAGAGCTTGTTGTCGTCCATGATCTCGGAGATGAGTAGCGCCGTCAAGCCCGCCCCCTGCAGCATGTAGGCGAGATAGAGGATGGCGTCGCGGGCGTTCCCCTTCTTGTCGACGAGGTTGTCGAGGGCGGGCAGGCTGTCGATGACAACGCGTTTTACCCCGATTTTCTTGGCGGTCTCCACGATAGTCTGGATGACCTCCTCGAGCCGTGCCGTGTCCATGCGGGTCAGCGAAAAGCTGCCCTCGCGCTCGCCTGTCTGGTCGAAGGTCTTTAAGACGTCGATGTTGTAGTGGGCGAGACTCGCGTCGATGAGGGCGAGCTTGTCCTCGTCTTCGAGCCTCTGCAGGTCAAAGCCAATGGACTGCATGTCGCGCTTGAGGAACTCGGGCTTCTGCTCGAGGACCACCATGATGCCCGGTTCGTCGTATTCCGTGGCTCCCTTAACAAGGAACTGCGAGCAGAAGGTCGTCTTTCCCGTACCGCAGGTCCCCGCGACGAGGATGATGCGTCCACGGGGCAGGCCTCCCTCGATTAACTCGTCTAAACCCTCGATGCCGGTCGGGCAGCGGTCGTCATTCATGATTCGTGCCTCCGTGAAATAGAGTATCTACCTTTATCTATGGTGGTTGACATAAAAATACACGACCATGAGATATCGCGACCTCGTCGACGTCTACGAGCGCCTTGAATCACTCACGGGCCGGCTTGCCATGACCGACGTCGTCGCCGGATTCCTCGCAGGCATCGGCGACGACGACCTCCCCACCGTCCTCTTGCACCTGCAGGGGACCGCCCTGAAAGCCGGAAGCGACCGGGAGCTCGGCCTCGCCGACAACCTCATGATCCGGTCGCTCTCGCAGGTGTCGGGCGCTTCGGAGGCATCCGTCAAGGACTCCCTGCGAGAGACCGGCGACCTCGGAGCCACGGCATCCGATATCCTCGTCACCAAGCCCCAGACCACCCTCACAGCCGAACCCCTCACCCTCGCCAAGGTGCAGGCCAACCTCGAGAAGATGGCAACGCTCGCCGGCAAAGGCAGCCAGGAGCGGAAGCGGGCCTACCTCGCCGAGCTCCTCTCCATGGCAGACCCCCAAGAAGCCAAATACCTCGTCCGCCTCGTCCTCGGCCAACTGCGCCTGGGGGTCGGGGCAGGCATCATCCGAGACGCCATCGCCAAAGCCTACGACGTCCCAGCAGCCGCCGTCGAGCGTGCCTACAACCTCACCACCGACTACGGCCGGGTCGCCGCCGTCGCCAAAAAGGACGGAGAAACAGGCCTTGCGGGCATCTCCCTGACGCCCGGAAAGCCCGTCAAAGTCATGCTCGCCCAGAAGGCCGCCGACGTCGCCACCGCCCTCGAAGGCATCGAGGACCCCGCCTTCGAATACAAATACGACGGCATGCGCGTGCAGGCGCACAAGAACGGCGACGACGTCGTCTTGTTCACCCGCAGGCTCGAGAACGTCACCTGCCAGTTCCCAGACATCGCAGGCGAGGCGAGAAGGCAGGTGCGCGCCGACTCGGCCATCCTCGAGGGGGAGGTCGTCGCCATCCGCGGGGCAGACGACCGCCGCCCCCGGCCCTTCCAGGACCTGAGCCGGCGCATCAAGCGCAAATACGACATCGAGAGGATCGCAGCCGACATACCCGCGGAAGCCAACCTCTTCGACCTGCTCTATAAAGACGGCCGCACCCTGGTCGACGAGCCCTTCGAGCGGCGGCGGGCGCTCCTTGAGCAGACGGTATCTCCCACCCGATCCTTTCGCCTGGCCGAGCAGCTTCGCTCCCGCGACCGCGACGCCGTCGAGTCGTTTTACGCCGAGGCGCTCGCCGCCGGCCACGAGGGCGTCATGGCCAAGAACCAGAAGGCCCCCTATCAGCCGGGAAGCCGCGTCGGCTACATGTACAAGATAAAGCCCGTCATGGAGTCGTTGGACCTCGTCATCACGGGGGCGACGTGGGGGGAGGGCCGCCGAGCCCACTGGCTGGGGAGCTTCTGGCTTTCGGTGCGCGACGAGGGTTCCGGGGACCTCCTCGCCATCGGTCGGATGGCGACGGGCCTCACCGACGAGCAGTTCGCCGAGATGACCGCGCGGCTTAGGCCCCTCGTCACCTGCCAGGAGGGCAAGGACGTCACGCTGTTGCCTGAGGTCGTCGTCGAGGTCGCCTACGAGGAGATACAGCGCTCGCCGACGTATTCCTCTGGCTACGCCCTGCGCTTCCCCCGGCTCGTCTGCGTCAGAGACGACCTCGGCGTCGAGGAGGCCGACACCGTGGGGCGGGTGGAATCCCTGCTTGACGGGCGGGGGTGAGACCTTTATATTGCGTCGGTGCGAATGGGTAACCGGGAACGGCCATGCTTGAAGTCATCGAGATACCGGGGCTTTCGGAAAAGCAGAATCATGTCTTTCGCATCGTCGCCGTCATCGTTGTCTTGGTTATCGCCATGCAGCTCATCTACCGGGGCATCCAGGGCATCAGCTTCCTTTTCACCTGAAAAATGCGCGCTCATCCGCTCTCGGCGTATCTGGCCCTCATAGCGTGCCTTTGGTGTCTCGGGTGCTTTGGGACGTCCGATGAGTCGATGCCGGGACCGCAGGCAACCCCCCCTACCACGCTCCACTCTGTCGCCGCGTCGTTCCCCGATGACTTTTTCGCCCCGAACCGGTCGTATCGCTGCACGTTCATCGCCGAGGCGGCGGGCCGGCGCATCCCCGTCGTGTTGTGGGTCGAGGAGGGGAGACGGTTGCGTCGCGAGACCGAGATGGATGCGAAAAGAGAAGTCCTCCTCTTTGACGGCTCACGCCTCGTCGTGTGGGGGCACGGCATGCCCCAGGGCATCGTCATGGGCCGGTATCCCGAAAACGCCTCCCTGGCGGACGTCGGCGTTTCGGTTTCTGACATGGAGCAGGCCGCCCGCAACCTCACCTGCGAGGCCAAAGACATCCCAGAAGACGTGTTCTCCCCTCCCGCCAATCTCACGCTCGTCCCGGCAGACGTCGTCGTCTTCGAGTTGGAGGCGTCAATCGAGGAGCTCTTTTCCCAGGGATACGCCTTGAATCAATCGCACGAGGACGTGTCGGCGGCCCTGTGCGAGGTATGCCGGTACCTCCCTGCGGGAAGCGAGCGGACCGCCTGCCTTCGGGACTGCAGGATCGGGTGAGGAAGACTACCTATTTCCCGCCGACTCGATTCTTCCAAGAAGCGAGGCGTACAGGTCCTTGAGCTCGGCGTCGACTTCCGCGCGGGTGGGGGTCGCCTTCCCGTGCCGCTTCAAGACGTCGAGATCCTGTTTGCTTGAGCGCAGGAAGTCCCTGAGGGTCGTCAATTCGAGGATGAGGTTGTAGCCCTCGGTGATGAGCTCGGTGTGCTTTTCCATCTGCGATTCGTAGCGGTCAAGGCGCTGGTCGAGGTGGTGCTGGAGGTTGACGAGCTCCGTCTTGCCGGCGTAGCTATCAAGTTCGGTGCGGACCTTGTCGGACTCGCGCAGGAGCTCTTGGAAGCGGGCTTCGAGGGAGCCGAACTTCCCCGATAGCCGCTCGAACTCGTTGAACCGCTGGCTCACGTTGACGAAGATCTGTTCGATTTTCCCCGCTTGCCGGTCGATGGTGGCCTGGGTCTTCTTGAGATTGAGGAGGTCGGCCTTGATGTCCTGGTTGATCTTGAGGAGCTCTTCGGTGCTCTTGAAGGCCCCCATGGACTGCCTGAGGTCCTTGATCTCTTCTGAGAGATTGTCGATGAGCTTCTTGTTGAGGTCGGTCTTGGCTTGGGCCTTTTCGATGTGCATGTCCTTTTTGGCCAGAGCCTCCATGATCCTCTCGGGCTCGAGGGCGTCGACGAGCTGGATGGCTTTCGTCGCCTCGGCGCGGATCTTGTTGACGTCCTTCTCGCGCTCGATGGCGCGGCGCCTGAGGTCGCCTATTTCCTCGTTGATGCGGGCGAGGCGCTGGTCGTTGGCCTGGCGCATCTCCGAGAAGGCGGCGACTTGGGCCTTGAGCTTGTCGACGTCGACGCCGAGCTTCATGACGGTCTTGTCGCCGAAGACGAGGTCGCTTTGTGCGCCGGGTCTGCTCGGCGGACGGTCGGGTGGTCCGTGGGCGGGCGGGGAGGAGGGCTTCTTTGGGGTCGAAGCGTCCCTTTTGTTTTCTTCCTTC
>CAYUFO010000062.1:0-1943 GCA_964443985.1 uncultured archaeon
AGGGGGCAGCTGGGACAAGGAATCGCCACCCACGCCCGCCGAAGCGGTCGCCGTGAGCCGCGAGCATAGCGTGCCCCTGCATCCCCGCTACCTTTATCACACCGACGACCTTTCAGCCACCGAGCTCATCGAGGTCGTCGAATACCTCGCCACAGGCTCCATAGAAGACGACCGGCTCACCGTCCCACGAGACGAGCACGGCAAGTCGCTTCTGGAAAAGATGGGCCTCCCCCACACGGTCGAAAAGGACGCGTTCGTCGTCGACGAATGGGAACCGCTCTTGGCATCCCTCGGCCTCGCCACCGCAGACGACCAGCTCACCGACGCCCTCAGGGAAAAAACCCTCGCCGCCATCGACGCCTGCCAGTCGACGACCATCCACGACCTCCTCGCCGCCGTCAGCCCCCACCCCTACCGCGCCAAGACCGGCACCTACATCGGCGCCCGCATGGGACGCCCCGAGAAGGCCAAGGAACGAAGGATGCAGCCCGCCGTCCACGCCCTCTTCCCCGTCGGCGAGCACGGCGGCCGCGAACGCTCCGTCAACGTTGCCGCCGGCGAATCCGGCCTCGCCGTCGAGGTCGCCCGCTACGAATGCCCCCGCTGCAAGAACGTGGGCGTGTCGGCGACCTGCGAGCGCTGCGGCACCAAAGCCGGCCTCAAGCGCACCTGCCCGCGCTGCCAAATCGTCACCGACAAGGACCAGTGCCCCCGCTGCAGCGTCGCCACCCAGTACTTCGAGACCCGCGACATCGACGTGCAGAAGATGTGGCGGGCCGCCGTCGAGCGCGTCGGCCGCGGCGCCGACGTCAAGGGCGTCAAGGGCATGATCAGCCAGTACAAGATACCCGAACCCCTAGAGAAGGGGCTCCTTCGCGCCGTCAACGACGTCTACGTCTTCAAGGACGGCACCATCCGCTTCGACGCCACCGACGCGCCCGTCACCCACGTCATGCCCAAAGAAATCGGTGTGGCCCCCGAAAAGCTCGTCGAGCTCGGCTATGCGACCGACGTGGACGGCGAGCCTCTCGCCCGCGAGGACCAATGCATCATCCTCAAGGCCCAGGACGTCGTCATCCCCGACCGCGCCGGCGAGTACCTCGTGCGCGTCGCCCGGTTCTGCGACCAGCTCCTCTCGAAGTTCTACGGCCTTGACCCCTACTACGACGTCGACTACAAGGAAGACCTCGTCGGCCATCTCATCGTCGGACTCGCACCCCACACGTCGGCGGGCATCACGGGACGCATCGTCGGCTTCACGCCCGCCCACGTCTGCTACGCCCACCCCTTCTGGCACGCCGCGAAGCGCCGGAACTGCGACGGCGACGAGGACGCCATCATGCTGTTCTTGGACACCCTTCTCAACTTCAGCAAGTCGTATCTACCCGAAAAGCGGGGCGGCAAGATGGACGCCCCCCTCGTCGTCACCACCCTCATGGACCCCCGAGAAGTCGACGACGAGGCCCACAAGATGGAGATCGCCGGTGGATTCCCCATCGAGTTCTACGAGAAGACTTGGGAGGGGGAGAATCCCAACTGCCTGGCGCTGCCCACCGTCCAGTCGGTGCTCTCCTCCGACCCGTTCGCAGAGATCAAGCCCACCCACGCAACCAGCGACATAACGGGTCCCGTCCTCTCCTCGAAGTACGTGACCCTCAAGTCCATGGCCGATAAGGTCGACGCCCAGCTCGCCGTCGCCCAGCGCATCCGCGCCATCGACGAGCGCGAGGTCGCCGAGCTCGTCATCAACAGCCATTTCCTCCGCGACACCATCGGCAATATGCGGGCCTTCACCCGCCAGAAGGTCCGCTGCGTCAAATGCAACGCCAAATACCGCAGGATGCCCTTGGCGGGGAAGTGCACGGCCTGCGGGGGCAAGCTCCTTCTGACGGTGAGCGAGGCGAGCGTGAAGAAGTATCTCGGCACCAGCCAGCAGATGGCGG
>CAYUFO010000062.1:2043-8840 GCA_964443985.1 uncultured archaeon
GACAGCCTGTTCGTCAACGACCTCAGCAAACAAGCAAGCTTGGCAGACTACATGTGACTCCTAGGCAAAAGGGAGGTGTCGGAACCGTAGGTTCTGACGCAGACAGCCTGTTCGTCAACGACCTCAGCAAACAAGCAAGCTTGGCAGACTACATGTAGCTCTTTAGGGGTGTTTCTTGATGAGCTCGGCGGTTTCAGGCACCGTCTTTTCGTTGCGGTGGGCGCCTGCGAGGAGTGCGAGGTAGGGCTGCATCTTTTCGGTATCCCCCCCCGTGCGGGAGACGATGTCGTCGTAGAGCAAGACGGCGTCGGCCGCGATGCGCGAGGAGACCGCTTTCGGGTCGGCGGCGTCGAGCCTGGAGAGCGCCTTCTTCCAGACCGCATCGATGTCCCATTGGGGATTCATGGGCTTCTCGATGAGCCCTTCGGATTGGGTGTCTTGCCAGTTCCGGCGCCACTCATCGGGCTTGCCCTCGCAGGCCTTCGGGTCGCGGCGATAGCGCTTCTGCAGACGCCTCAGTTCGCCCGCGAATCCGCCGGCGAACGAGGACGCCGTCTGTTGCGCGTTGAACGCTCCATCCTTCGACCGGCAGGCGGCATTCACCAACAGTTTGGCGAGGTAGAGGCTATAGCGATCAGTATCGTCGACTATGGGTTTTTGCGTTTCGTAAAAAGCTTGGATGGGGTCAAGCATCTTGTGCTCGCTTGGAGGGATGATGCGCTCTTCATCTGAGATGATGCGCAGCGCCTCATCGCCGTTGCCGAATGAAGTCTTGGCGGCGGCTGACGACCGGGCGCCGGCGACGCCCATCTGCACGGCGACGCCGCGTGTGAACGACGCGTCAGCTAGATAGGCTGAGGGGATGAGGTTCTCGGGGAGGAATTCCCCGCTGACGTTCTCACGATAGAGGTATTGTTCGCCTGTGGGTAGCGTCGTCATGTCGATGTCGAGGATGTCCATGCCCAGAGACTGCATGGCCTTGACGCGCATCCACATCCATTGGAAGTATTCGCGGGAGAGTCGCTGGGCCTCGCTGCGCTTGAGCGTCTTGATGCGCGAGTGCCCCCGCTCCCTGAGCTCTTGGGCGGTCCCGAAGACCATGCCGCCTTCGGGGGCTGGGGCCTTGCGGAAGTGCTTGACGCAGTCCTGCCAGCAGTAAAGCGACCGGCGGAACCGGTATTCCTTTATCTGCTCGCCGCCGTCCCCGACGACGCCCGCGAAGACGAGATACTCGGGCCGGGTGCCGCTTCCCATGATGTCGTACTTCTCCTGGCCGCCGATGATGCGGGCCACGTTCGCGAACCGCACGCGCGGAGGGTCCGTGGCAGGCGATATCCGCCAACGGTTCCGCTGCTTGGGGGCGGGATGCGCGCCGTTTTCCGTCCCCTCGAGGGAGACGACTGCGTCGTAGAGGTTTCGGGCGATACGGTGGTCGGTCGTCGGTTCTTTCACCGGATAGTCTTCTCTTAGGAACCCCCGCTTCTTTTGCAGTATCCGGCCTGCGGGCAGGTAGTGCAGGCCGCGGACTTCGTCAAGCCAGAGGTGGAGGTCGTGGGCCTCTTCGCGACGGCCAGACTCGCGCAGGTCGCTGTGCATCGCCGATATCCAGCCATCAGAGTTGAAGTCGGCTCCCTTGAGATCGGGGGGGAGGACGGCCGTAAAGGCGGAAAGAAGCGAGCGGAATCGTTCGGTTTTCTGGGAGTCCCACGTGTCTTTGTCGGTCTCCCGGGCCCAATCATGAAACGTCTTTAAATCTTCGTATTTGAAGACGGGACGCTTGGAAAACCCACGCTTGGCGGAGCGCTTGACGTCTTTGAGGTAGTGGAGGAGCCGGCGCCCCTTGTGCCGCCGGCCCCATTTCCTTGAGCCGAAGAGTTCTCGTCCGCTGACGCCGTAGACCTTCTCCTCGAGGACGCCGAAGAACTTCCGCTCGTCGACGCCAAAGAACTGGAGCTCCCGGTTGCCCCGCTTGTTCTCGGACTTCATGAGGTCGAGGACTTCGCCGAATCGGCCTAGGAAGCGGCTTTTGTCCTTGAGGTCGCTGCCGAGGTCGGCGAACTGGCTAAACGACAGGTAGCGGGTGCCGGTGTCGGCGTGGTAGAACTGGTTGCCGCTGGGGAGATTTTTTCGGGCTTCCTCTACCTCCTGCCGCATGCCGGGGATGTCGCTTGCGATGGGGTCGACCATATACCGGGCGCTGCGCTCGGCGAGCGCCCGGATGAGGCCGATGCGGTCGGTGGGGCTGTAGAACTTGATGCGCTCGCCGGGGACGCCCGAAAGACGAAGGGCGTTTTCCGCGGGCCAGTATTGGTCGTCGAGGCGGTCGACCTCTGATACCCTGATGCGCCAGTCGGCGCCGCGGCGGTCCAGGGAGACGTAGGCGTCGCAGAGCTTTTCGAAGTCCTCCGATGCGGGCGTCACCTCGGAGGCACCCTTTTTGGCACGTTGTTGGTTGACGTAGTCGAGGGCGTATAGGGCAAGTTGCATGTGGGGCTCAGCGCCGCCGACGACGAGGAGGTCGCGCTCGAGGAGGTCGGGACATCGTCTTGCTGAGAAGTAGTCGGCCATGTTGCAGACGGGACCGCCATCCGCGTTTTTCGCGAGGGGGTCGTGGCCGATGTGGATGAGGCCCTTCTTCTCTTCGACGGGGAGCTCGGCGCCGAACGGGCTCACGACGCGGGTGACGGGCGGCTTCTTGTCGGGGGGGAGCCTGGCCTCGTCTGGCAGGTCAGGTTTCTGGCCCGCATCGAATCTACTGCGTGAACCCCCTTGCTTTTCTCCCAAGGCCATCCTCACAATGTTTAAGGATATCTTGAAATAAGAAAGTATGGTATTTCGGCGAGCGTTTTTAAGCCCAACCGCGATTGACTAACTCATCATGGCAAAGGAACTCTGCTTCATCACCGTCATCGGCGAGGACAAGAAGGGCATCATCGCGAAGATCTCGGCCATCCTCTACGAGCACGACGCCAACATCGAAGACATCAGCCAGCGCATCAGGGAGGGCTACTTCGTCATGACGATGCTCGTCGACCTGGCGGGCTCAGACGTCGACGTGGGCAAGCTGCGCGATGAGATGAAACGGGTGGAGGAGGACCTGGGATTGAAGATACAGGTCCAGCACGAGGACCTCTTCAAGAAGATGCACCGCGTCTAGGTGCACGCAGACAGACCATGAGCATCTCCCCCGAAGAAGTCTACGAGACCGTGTCGATGACGCTCCGGCACAGCCTCGACATCCGCACCGTCACCCTCGGCGTCAACCTCAAAGACTGCATCCACTCGGACGCCGCCACCTTCCTAAAGAGAATCCACGCCAAGGTGACCGATGCAGCCGCGAATCTCGTCGAACATGCCGAGAAACTCGAGGAGAAATACGGCATCCCCATCGTCAACAAGCGGGTCTCGGTGACGCCCGTCTCCCTGCTGCTCGAATCCTTCAAGGACGAATCCGTCTACGCCGACACCGCGAAAACCCTCGATGCCGCAGCCGCCGACACCGGCATCGACTTCATCGGCGGCTTCGGCTGCCTCGTGGAAAAGGGCATGACCAAAGCCGACCGAAGGCTCATCGCATCGCTTCCTGACGCCCTTGCCGCCACCTCCCGCGTGTGCGGCTTCGCCAACGTCGCCAGCACGCGCGCAGGCATCAACGTCGACGCCGTCAACACGCTCGGCACCACCATCAAAGACATCGCCGAAAAGACAAAAGACGGCATCGGCTGCGCCCGCTTCGTCGCCTTCGCCAACGCACCCGAAGACAACCCCTTCATGGCCGGCGCCTTCCACGGCGTCGGCGAACCCGACTACTCACTCAACGTCGGCGTCTCAGGCCCCGGCGTCGTGCGCGCCGTCGTCGAGCAGAACCCCGACTGCGACCTCACCTGCCTCTCCGACGTCGTCAAGGCCACCACCTTCAAGGTCACCCGGGCAGGCGAGCTCATCGGCCGCGAACTGGCCCACGAGATGGGCGTACCCTTCGGCATCGTCGACGTCTCGCTTGCCCCCACCACCCAGGTCGGCGACTCCGTCGCCCGCATCCTCGAAGCCATGGGCGTCGACCAGGTCGGCGGCCACGGCAGCACCGCCGCCGTCATGCTCCTCGTCGACGCCGTCAAGAAGGGCGGCACCATGGCCTCCGGCAACGTCGGCGGCCTTTCAGGCACCTTCATCCCCGTCAGCGAAGACGCAGGCATGGTCGAAGCCGTCAAAGCCGGCACCCTCTCGCTTGACAAGCTCGAAGCCCTCACCGCCGTCTGCAGCGTCGGCCTCGACATGTTCGCCGTCCCCGGCGACACACCCGCCGAGACCATCGCCGCCATCATCGCCGACGAGCTCGCCATCGGCGTCGTCGCAGGCAAGACGACGGGCGTGCGCATCCTGCCCATCCCAGGCCGCAAGGCCGGCGACGCCGTCGACTACGGAGGGCTCCTCGGCCAGGCCGTCGTCATGCCCGTCAACCCAAAGGCTGCTCCCCGATTTCTCGCCCGAGGAGGCCGCATCCCCAACCCCATCACCAGCATGCGCAACTAGCAGGTCGTCTGATTCTTTAAGGTTGGAGTCTTGGTGGTTACCCCGATGAACCACCGGCAGACGAAGGTCAACGTCCTTGAGGGCAGCATCACCCGCAACCTCTTCAAGCTGGGCTGGCCCGTCATGGTGGGCATGCTATTGCAGACGAGCTTCAACCTCGTCGACACCTTCTTCGTGGGCAAAATCAACCCCCTCGCCCTCGCAGGCATCGGCTTGTCGTTTCCCGTCATGTTCGTCATCTTCTCGATTGCCGCAGGCGTCTCCATCGGCGGCGGCGCCCTCATCGCCCAGCACGTGGGGGCACAACGCTTCAATGACGCCGACCGCGTCGCCGAACACCTCCTCTTCCTGGCGTTCACTTTGAGCCTGGTCCTCTCGGCCCTCGGCCTCGCCTTCGCCGAAGAGATTTTTTCCGCCATCGGCGCCGACGAGCAGACGCTCCCCTACGTCCTCGACTACATCCGAGTCATCTTCGTCGCCATGCCGTTCCTCATCTTCAACTTCGCAGGCTCCTCCATCATGCAGGCCGAAGGCGACACCCTCACACCCATGAAGATCATGGGCGCCGTCGTCGTCTTCAACGCCCTCCTCGACCCCATCCTCATCTTCGGCTGGGGGCCCGTCCCCGCCTTGGAGATTCGGGGCGCCGCGCTCGCCACCGTCCTCGCCCGCGGCCTTGCGGTCCTGCTCATCTTCGCCCACTTCTCCCTGGGGCGCAGCCTCGTCGCACCCTGCCTTCGCTGCTTTCGCCCCCGATGGAACATCATTCGCGGCATCCTCTACATCGGCGTCCCCGCAAGCCTCACCCAGCTTTCGATTTCATTGTGGCTTCTCATCATGAACGCCCTCGTCTCCGCCTTCGGCCCCTACGCCGTCGCCGCCTTCGGCGTCGGCCTGCGCGTCGACAGCTTCGGCATCATGCTCACCCACGGCCTTGCCGCCGCCGTCCTCACCATCGTGGGCCAGAACGTCGGCGCCGGCAACGTCGCCCGCGCCGAGCGCACGGTCTGGCGGGCGCTCGGCATCGCCTTCCTCGCCATGCAATTCATCGGCTTCTTCTTCATGGCGTTCTCGCACAGAATCATCGCCGTCTTCAACGGCCACCCCGACGTCGTTGCCATGGGCGGCGACTACCTGTGGATAATGGGGCTGGTCTATTCGTTTCCCGCCTTCATGATAATCTTGTCGTCGGCGTTCCAGGGGGCGGGCGACAGCCGGCCGGGCATGGTCTTCACCGTCTTCCGGGTCGCCGTCGTCGCGGTCCCCGGCGCCGTCATCCTCTCGAGGCATTACGGCATCACGGGCATCTGGTATGCCATGGCGGCATCAGGCGTCGTCACTAGCATCATCGCCGCCGTCTGGTTCAAATTGTGGATAACGAAGAAGCAGCAGACGGTAGCGACAGGCATTTAAATCCTCACGAAGTATAGGTTGCCATGAAGTCGTTTGCGCTTGTTGCCGTCCTTGGTTTGGTGCTCGCAATCTCAGGCTGCATCGATTCCTCTCCTGAGCCGGCAACAGACCCACAGACCACAGCAGGCACGGAAACGACCACTTCTCCCGAGGAACCCGCCATGACTGACGAATCGAACAATCGCCACGCGGTCATCGAGACCGACAAGGGAACCATCACCTTCGAGCTCTTTGAGGAGCGCGCGCCCATCAGCACCGCCAACTTCATCGCGCTCGCCGAATCAGGCTTCTACGACGGCCTCGTCTTCCACCGCGTCAAGCCCGGCTTCGTCATCCAGACCGGCGACCCCAAAGGTACCGGTACCGGCGGCTCGGACGAATCCATCCCCTTAGAAATCCACCCCGAGCTTCGCCACGTCGCGGGCGCCGTCGGCATGGCCCGCACCAAGGACCCCAACAGCGCCACCAGCCAGTTCTACATCACCTTGGCGCCGACCGCCTTCCTCGACGACAACTACGCCGTCTTCGGGCACGTCACCGAGGGCTTGGACGTCGCCAAGAAAATCCAAAAAGGTGACACGATGACGAAGGTCTCCATCGTCGAGAAGTAGAGGTACTCCACACCACGGTATTTCAACAAAGTTATTTTGCATAGAACGAGATTAGTTAGGCATTTCTTGGCAGCGGCGCAGTAGTCTACTATCACCAACCAGCATAGGGTAGTTCGTGTTCGGCGGCTATTTCTATTACCTTGTATAGGGAGTGATCCTCTGGTGGGTGTTTTTGGCTTAACTGCCTGTATGTGTTTAGCTTGTGAGTTGTGTGGTTAGTTGTGTGTAGGGGTTTAGGTT
>CAYUFO010000063.1:0-8679 GCA_964443985.1 uncultured archaeon
CGAGGAGAAGACGAGGAAGGCTGTGCAGCGCATCGTCAGCAAATGCGGCAAGCCGCTCGTCATCGACGCCGACGCGCTCCACCTCATCGACGCCAAAGACCTCAAGGAGAACATGGTCGTGACGCCCCACGCAGGCGAGTTCCGGGCCCTCTTCTCCGAGGAGGAACGCGCCAAGAAGTCCCTCGGCGGCTACTGGGCCGAGGGAGAGACACCCCCCTCGCTCGACGACAAAGCCGAACTCGTAGCCAAGTACTCGAAGAAATACCCAGCCACCATCCTCCTCAAAGGCGCAACCGACCTCATCGGAAAAGACGGCATCATAAGATGCAACGCCACCGGCACCCCCGCCATGACCGTCGGCGGCACCGGCGACGTCCTCGCAGGCATCGTAGGAGGATTCCTCGCCCAAAACAGTGATTCCCTGAAAAGTGCCGCTGCGGGAGCGTTCCTTAACGGCTTGGCGGGCGAGCTCGCCCACAAGGAAAAAAGCATCTCGCTCACCGCGCAAGACGTCATCGACTTCTTATCACCGGCACTCACGAAGTGCAACGAATACGCCTAGATTGGCGTGTTGGTGTAGGCTTTGCCGAATGGCCTCGACGAGTAGGGGACGATTTTTGTGTAGTCGTCGTGGGCGATGAGTTCTACTGGGCAGTTGAAGTAGTCTGCGAATTTCTCGAAGTAGGGTTCGAGGAATGCCTTGTCGTCGGGGGTGTAGGGGGCCTTGACGGCGTAGACGCCGAGATAGCTGTCGGGGACGTCGCCGCGGACGTAGATGGCGCCGCCGTGGATGCCGGCGCCGAGGTCGCTTTGGACGAAGGGTTCGGACGCGAACTTGATTTTTTTCGGGTCGATGTCTTTTTTTCCGAGGACGTTCTTGTTCTTCGGGACGGCGTCGGCGTAGTCGAGGCCGAGCACGACGATGGTGCCACCGGCCATGTATTCGCCGCAGTACTGCTTGGCGGTGCCGCCGTACATGATGAGTGGCTTTTGTTTATGAAATTCCTTCATGTGGATGCCGACGCGGGACCCGCCGTTGCCCATGACGTACATCTCGCCTCCCTTGGCGGCCATGCCGGTGATGTCCCAGCTACTGCCATAGACGACGAGCTCGCCGAGGCTGAGGGTGTTGCCGAGGAGGTATTCGCTCGATCCGTGGACGATTATCTTGACGCCCTGGGAAAAGACGCCGAGGTCGAGGCCGGCGTCGCCAACGACCTCGAGGGTGAGGTCGTCTGCGACGAGGCCCGCGCCGATGAAGCGCTGGCCGCAGACGTTTGTGACGGTGACGTGCTTGGCGCCGGCAGCCACTGCTTTCCGTATCTCCCGGTTGAGGTCCCGGTGGCCGAGGCGCTGTCCCTTGGGAGCCGCGTCGATGATGGTGGTTTTTTCTGCCATGGCTAGTCACCTGCGTGCTTGACGCCGAGTATCCGGGCCTCGTCGGGGTTGGGGCCGATGTAGCGGAGGCGGTCTCGGTTGCCGACGAAGGATTCGACGGCGTCGATGCCCATGGTGCCAAGTACTTCCTTGAGCTCCTCGTCCCAGCTGTGAAAGAGGTTGACGATGCGCTTGGTCGCCCAGTCGATGTCCATGCGCCCGCCGAGGATGGGATCGTTGGTGGCGATGCCCCACGCGCATTTGCCGGTCGTGCACTGCTGGCAGACCGTGCAGCCCACGGATATGAGGGCGGCGGTGCCTATCATGCCGACGTCGGCGCCGAGGGCGAGTATCTTGATGAGGTCGGCTGCAGAGCGCAGCGAGCCGCCGGCGACAATGGAAACCTCGTGGCGGATGCCCTCTCGGGTGAGAGCCTGGTCGACGCAGGCGATGGCGTGCTCGATGGGGATGCCGGCGTTGTCGCGGAGCACGCGGGGGGCTGCGCCGGTGCCGCCCCGGAATCCGTCGATGGTGATGAAGTCGGCGTCGGCGCGGACGATGCCTGATGCGATGGCTGCAACGTTGTTGACGGCGGCTATCTTGACGCCGACGGGCGTCTGGTATTCGGTGGCTTCGTGCAAGGCGGCGATAAGGGTCTTGAGGTCCTCGATGGAGTAGATGTCGTGCTGGGGGTTGGGGCTCAACGCGTCGGTGCCCAGCGGGATGCCGCGGGCCTGGACGACGAGGTCGTTGACCTTTTCGCCGGGCAATTGGCCGCCGTGGCCGGGCTTGGCGCCCTGTCCTATCTTGATCTCGAGTGCGCCGCTTGCGAGGTAGTCGGGGCCGACGCCGAAGCGGCCGGACGCGACTTCCGCGATGACGCTGTCGCGGTAGGGGTAGTGGTCGGCGTGGATGCCGCCTTCGCCTGAACCCACCATGCAGCCGACTTCTGCCATGGCGCGGTACATGGCGGTGATGACCTGGTAGCTGATGGAGCCAAGCGACATGTGGCCGATGATGAGGGGCATGGAGAGCTGGCGGTTGGCGGGGAGCTCGCCGAGGGCGGCTCCGTTCTTGCCGTCTTTTATGGGGAGGGTGTGGGGCTTTCGTCCGAGATACGTCCGGGTCTCAACGGGCTCGCGGAGCGCGTCGATGGCGGGGTTGGTGACCTGGCAGGCGTCCCAGACGAGGTAGTCGAAGACCGTGGGGCCGGGCAGGTCGCGGCTCATGCCTGAGAGGACGACGCCGCCGGTCGCGGCCTGCTCGCGGATGTATCTGAGGTGGTAGGGCGTCCAGTTGGCGTGGGGGGCGTATTGGACGGGGAAGGGGTCGATGGCGATGCAGTCTCTGGGGCAGAAGGTGACGCAGCGCTGGCAGGCGACGCAGTTTTTCGCCTCGTGGACGAAGGGGAGTTCGCGGGTGTCGTCCCAGCGGATGCAGTCGTAGGTGCAGTTGGTGGCGCAGCGCCCGCATTTCTGGCAGCTGTCGAAGTCGATGCCGACCTTGAATCGGGGGCGGGGCTTGTCGGTGACCGACGAGAGTTCTTCGCGCATGTTAGAGTCCTCCGCAGGCGGCCGCTATCCATTCGTGGGCGACGGATTTGCCGCGGCTTTTGATGCCGTCGGTGGTGGCGATGATGGGTTCGCCGGGATTGGCCTGCCAGTAGTCGCTGGTGTCATCGACGGCGTGGATGGGGTTGAGCTCGCTTGATAGGTAGAAGGTGCTTTCGTCATCGCTTTGGGCTGCGATGAGGGGGCGCAGTTTCTTTCGGTCGCTGTGGCCGATCATGGTCGGCGTGGGTTCGTTGGCGGAAATGATGATGGCGAAGGGGCCGTTGGCCATGGCCTTGCGGTGGACCATCCTGAGCGCGGTGATCCAGCTCTTCTGGGGCTCGTCCATGGCGTCGATGTCGCGCCAGTAGGGGGGTGCGAGGACGGCGGCGGCGAGCTGGCTCGCGATGGCTTGGGGGTAGCAGGCCTTGCGGGTGAGGTAGTCGTAGAGGTAGCAGACGACCTCGGTGTCGGTCTTGAGCGTGCAGGCGTAGCCGAGCTCGGTGAGGTAGTTGACGTTGGTGCCGTAGCTCGTTATCTCGCCGTTGTGGACGACGCTGGTCCCGAGGAGGTTGAAGGGGTGGGCGCCGCCCCACCAGCCGGGCGTGTTGGTGGGGAAGCGGCTATGGGAGGTCCACAGGTAGGCTTTGATCTCTTTTATCCGGTAGAAGTCGCCGATGTGTGCCGCCCAGCCGTTGCCCTTGAAGACGGCCATGTCTTTGCCGCTTGACATGCAGAAGGCGCCGTCGAGGTTGGCGTTGATGTCCATGACGACGTCCTTGATGGCTTCGTCGGGGTCGGCTTGGTCTTTGGGCGCTACGAAGAACCGGTGGACGTCGGGGTGGAAGGGGATGACGGATTCGTCGACGGGGACGGGTTCGTCGCGGAAGATGTCGGTCTTGAGTTTGAGGTATTCTTCGACGCGCTCGCGGACGGGCGGGCGGCCGGGCGTGTCTTCGAGGAGCAATTGGATGCAGTACTTGTCGGCCTGCTTGGGGAAGAGGCCGTAGGCCGCGTAGCCGCCTCCGAGGCCGTTCTCGCGCTCCTTCATGAGCGATATCATGGTGTGGACGGTTTTTCCGCTGACCGGTTTTTCGTCCATGTTGAAGAGAGCGGCGATGCCGCAGGCGTCGTGGACGCGGCTTTCTGGTTTTTGAAGATAGTTGAAGGTCATTTTTTGGGAGGCTTCTTTCCTTTGGCTTTCTTTTCGATGGTCTTGATGATGGTGTCGATGGCCTTCACGTTGCCCTTGGGGGCGGGCGCCATGCCCAATCGTTTTCGCACGAAGTCGTTGGGCCGCTGCGCATAGCCCGTGGTCTTGACGAGCTCGACGTTGTGGGCGACGGCGTCGGGGACGTTTCTTTTGACGGCTTCTTCTCGGAGTGTCTCGAACAGGTCCTTGAGGCCGCGGTTCTGGGGACAGCGGGTCTCGCAGGCGCCGCACTGCAGGCATTGCCAGATGCGGGGGTCGGCGAGCGCCTTCTCCAGGTTGCCTGAGAGGAGGATGTCGACGATGTCGAGGGGGTCGAAGTGGCAGTCGGTGTCGCGGGACTCGACGGCCATGGCGCATTCCCTGCGGCAGGCGCCGCAGTGATCTATGAGCTTGTTTTTCGGGATGAGCTCGTAGACCTTGGCTTTCGCCTTCTCGCGCGCACGGTTCGCCTCGATGGCGTCAAGGAGCCTGGTGGCCTTGGTGGCGTGCATCTCGAGGTGGAGCTCCTCGGGTGTGGCGCCGAGCGCGAGGGCGACGAGCTCGCCGACGTGCAGGACGGGCAATGCGTAGTCCTTGATGCGCCGGGGGACGCGGTCGAATTGGGTGAAGCAGCTGGGGCAGGGGGTGACGATGGCGTCGGCGCGGCCAGCGAGGTCGACGAGCTTGTCTTCGAGGAGCTTCTCGGATTCCGCGGGCGAGAATCCCTGGGTGGGGATGCCGCAGCAGTCGAGCATGTGTCGGTAGTCGACGGGCTCGGCGCCAAGAGCCGATATGACGGTGTGCAGGCTTTGGGGGTCTTCGGGGTCGTCGCCGGCGACGGCGGGGGGCCGGAGCGCGTGGCAGCCGTAGTAGGGGGCGATGCGCAGGCCGGCAAGCGATTCCTTCGCGAGCTGTCTGAGCTCGGGCGCCTTCTCTGCGAGGAGTTCGAGGAAGTGCTTGACGTGGACGATGCCCTCGAGCCTGTCGGCGCCGAGGGTGTCGTTGACGCCGTCGCGTGTCTTGGGATCTTTGAGCTTCTTCTCGGCGCCGGCGAGGGTGTTGTAGCAGCCGTTGCAGACGACGAGGAGGTCTTTTGTTTTCCCTTTTTCGGGGCGGGCGAGGCCGAGGTTGCGGGCGGCCAAGGCGAGGTGTAGGTCGGGGCCGTAGGCGCGGACGTAGACGGGGTCGGGGCAGCAGCTCCAGTCCTCGACGTCGTGGTGGGCGACGGCGAGCCTGTCGAGGACGGCGTTGACGGTCTGCATGAGGAAGGGGACCGAGTGGGTGAAGGCGCAGCCCCAGTAGATGGGGAGTCCTGCTTTGTGGTCGCCGGATGCCATGGTGTCGCGGAGGAGAGGAATGAGAAGATTAGAGGGCTTTTTCTTTTAAAAATAGGTCGAGTTCTTCGGTGAAAAAAGGATGACCGAACGACTGTTTTGATAAAACCATCAAGAAGAAATGATTTTATTGAATAATTCCTCACATTGCCCGGTGTCCTGGGCCGTCACCGTAACGACATCCTCACCGCTGAATACCGCAACCACCTTCTCGACCTGTGACGGAGAACATGCATCAACCTTGTTGACGGCCACCCACACCGGCACCGACACCATCCCGCGTATGTCTTCGAGCAGCCGGGCCTGTTTGGTGAGGTCCTGCCCGGGGTCGACGAGGAACAAGACCATGTCGGCGAGCTCCGCCAACGCCAACGCCGCCTGCTGCTCGACCTTGTTGCGCTTTTCAGCAGGCCGGTCCAAGAGACCCGGCACGTCGAGTATCTGATACACCGTGTGCACCACCTTCTTTCGGCCGATCTGCACCTGCGTCGTGGTGAAGGGATAGGCGGCTATCTGGACTTTGGACCCCGTCAGGCTCCGAAGGAACGTGCTTTTCCCCACGTTAGGGTAGCCCGCGATGACGAGCGTCGACTGGTCGTCTGCAAGCGAGGGGAACGATTGGAGCTTCTGCTTGATGTCGATGAGGACGTCGAGGTCGGAGGCGATTTGCGTGACGAGCGAGGATACCCTGCCGAGGTACTGTTTGGCGAGGGCGGTGTCCCTCTCCCGCCGCATCTTGCGCTGCGTGCTCTCCCGAAGCTGGCGGACGTTCTTAAAGCACCACTGCACCGCCCCGAGCGACTTCTTGTATCGGTCCTTTGAGATCTGGATGTCGAGGAGTTTGCGATAGAACGCGGGCAGCTGGTCGTAGCTGGGGAACTGCTTGACGAGCGACTTGAGCTCGCCCTCGACGATGCCGCCGATGATGGCCACCCGCTTTTCCTCGGCCCGCCGAAGCTTGGCATCCCGCGGCCCCTTGCGCCCCCGGATGTCCCTGGCAGCTTTGCCCCCCGCCCGAAACGCCCGGTCGACGAGGTCGTCGGCCGCGGGGACATAGGGGAGTCTGTCGAACATGCAAGCATATTTAGCCCAAGGCTTGAATAATACCTCCACCATGGGTTCGGCCATCGCAGCCATCAGCGACTGTCATCTGGGCTACCGCCACCGCTTCAGCGTGGAGCGGCTTCGCGACTACGACGCGGCCTTCCGGGAGGCGGTCGAGAAAGCCAAATCATATGAGCCGGGGCTCTGGCTCTTCGGCGGCGACCTTTTGCACCACAGCAAGCCGAATCCTGTCTCGATGCGATTGGTCGTCCAGACGCTTCGTGAGCTCGCCCAATCGGCGCCCGTGGTCGTCGCCATCGGCAACCACGAGATCGAAGGCCACCTCGGCACGACGTATGCGACGCTCTACGGCGACATCCACGAGCGCATCCACGTGCTGTCGACCGAGCAGCCCATCAAGGTCGTCGACGTCGCGGGCAAACGTGTCAACGTCCTCGGCTTCCAGTTCATCCGCAACCGCACGGTCGCCGAAGAGTCGCTTCGCGACCTCAGCAAAGGCGTCGAACGCCGCCAAGGCGCCGTCAACATCCTCTTTTTGCACCAGGCCATCGAGCGCTATCTCGAACCCCACGAGATAGGATTGCCGGCGCTGCGGGAGGTGGCGCCCCGATACGACCTCGTCGTCAGCGGCCACGTCCACAAGCACCAAGAGATACGAGAGATAAGCGACGTCACGCCTGCCTACTACATCGGGGCGACCGAACGGGTGAGCTTCAACGAGGCGGCCAACCCCACAGGCTTCATGGTCTTTCGTGACTTCGACTTCCGCCGTCCCGAATACGTCCCCGTGTCGTCGGCGCCCATGCGCGCCATAAAAGACGACCTCGGCAAAAAGTCTCCCGACGAGATAAACGCGTTCATCGCTCGGAGCATCGAGGAGAACAAATCCGCTAAGCTCCTGCAGGTGAACCTCACCGCATCCGTCGACGGCGAGTTCCTCGACGTCCGCCGCGACTGGAAGAGCGCCTACCCGGACTTCACGGTCCTCGACGTCAACGTGACGCCCGCGTTCGCAGAAAAGCACGTCGAGCTCGAAAAGCCCGAACTCAACGAAGACCTCATCCGCGAATACTTCGAGAAGACCGGGCGGCAGGGAGAGGAGGAACTCCTCGCCGCCACCCTCGACCTTTACGAGCGATACGGGAGCTGACGATGCAATCGCTTGGCGACCCCCTCGACGACCTGTTGGCCGGCGGCCTGCCCGACAAGGCCCTCACCCTCGTCTACGGCGGCTGGGGGTCGGGCAAGAGCAACGTCGCCCTCATCGCCACCGGCCACGCGGCCAAACGGGGCAAGGTCCTCTACGTCGACTGCAAGAACGGCTTCTTCCCCGAACGCGTCAAGCAGCTCTTCCCCTCTGACGCCGACGCCATCCTCGCAAACGTCCTCGTCATCGAGCCCAACGACTTCGACCAGCAGAAGGTCGCCGTCAAACGCCTCGAGGAATTTCTCGCAAAAGAGAAGTTCACATTGGTCGTCGTGGACGCCATCATCCACCAGTTCTGGGTGCAAATCGAGCGCGACATCCGAGACGTCGAACGCATGCTCGCCGCCCTCATGCGCCTTGCCCGCATCCACGAGGTTCCCGTCCTCGTGACGAGCCGCCCCACCTTCGACCGCGCCACCGGCACCACCCGCCCCTTCGGCGGCGAGGGCATCCCCTACTGGTTCGCCGTCATCGTCGAGCTCGTCCGCGAAGAAGAGTTCGGCAGCTACTCGAAGCGGTTTGCCGTCCTCAGAAAACACCCCACCCAGGCCGAGGGAAAGGCATTCGAATACAAGATCGCAGACGAAGGCTTCGAAAAAATCCGCGACCTCGACCCCCGCGAGGTCAAATCGCCAGAGAGTCGATAAGCTCTTCCGCCTTTTCAGAGCTGCCGCCGCCCATCCCAAATTCTTTCGTCCCTCTCCCTCCTCCGCCTAACCGGGAGGATATCTTTGCGGTGAGCTCTCCGGCGTCGACATCCGGGTTACTGGACGCGACGACGACGTTGGCTTTCTCTCCCGCGACGTTGACGATGACGACGACAGTTCCTTTCTTTTCCGCCACGACTTCCCTGGCAGTCTCCGAGAGGTCTTTGACGTTCAACCCCCCGGTGAGCTTCTTGGCAAAGGAGGTGTCCTGGAGGGATGATAGGAGTTCTTCTTTGAGAGAGGAACC
>CAYUFO010000064.1:0-6967 GCA_964443985.1 uncultured archaeon
GAAGAGGACGGGTTCCCGCTTGCCCTCGATGTCTGCGGGCATGAGGCGCACCGACATGCTCGCTTGGACGTCGCGGTGCTTGTCCTTGAGGACGAGGGTGTCGGCGGTCGCCGAAAAGAGGAGATCGGGAATGGTGTGGTGGCTTTCCCCCCAGGCGTTGTCCCAGGACAGGCACTGGCGGTTCGCCCTAAGCCCCTGCAGGAGGGCTATCATCTTTCGCGTGGTCATGACGCGGCAATCCTCATAGATCTCCTTGTCGAAGGTGCCGGCCCGTACTTCGAGCGTGTTTTGGATCTTGCCGACGATGTCGCCGAGGTAGTTGTGGAATTCCGGGTTGGGTATGGATCTCGCGTCGACGCCCATCATCTTTTCGACGTAGGCGCCCGAGCGGTGTTCGATGTTCTCGATGGCGCGCACGTCTGAGAGGACGTCGCCGATTCTCTTTTTGGTTTCGGTCTTCCGGATGTCGTCTTCGAGCTCGAGGATGTCGCGGTTGACCTTGTTGAGGGCGCGAAGCCTTGATATCGCCAACAATGATTGTTTCTTTTCTCGGCTGTCTCCGGTGAGCGTGTCTTTGGCGAGGCCGGGAACGTCGCGCAGGTAGGATGCGGGATTGGCGAGGAGCGTTTCCCTGAAATCCTTGAGTGTTGATTCTCGTTGGTTGTCTCGTTCTCGGTCTCTCTTTCTGCGTTCTTCTGGGGTGAGGGATTCGTCTGGGAGGTCTCCTTTTTTTGGTGACCCTGCGGTTATGGCGTTTGATATGTCTTTTGTTAGACCCTTGGTGCGGATGAGCTTGGCGAGGACGCTGTCGTTGGGGAGGACGGCCCGGGCGCCTTCAAGGCGCGTCACGAAGCGGTGGGTGAGCTCGGCTTCGGATTCCTCTTTGAGTTCGAGGGGGAGGGTGGGATAGGAGGTCTCAAAGCCGCGCATCCAGTTGGCCGTGTAGGCGTCACCGCTCCCGCCGTGGGTCTCTCCGAGGAGGTTTCGCATCATGACGATCTCCGGCCGCATCGTCTTGTCGGCCGGGTCCGAGTAGAACTTGAACTCGCGGAGCGTCCCGTTCATGGAATGGAAGAATCCCTCGCGCATCAGGCGCAGGTCGATGACTTCGTGCTCGGGGTCGCTTCCAAGAACCTTGGCGGCCGTTTGCTTGAATATGCCCAAAAGTTCCTCCGCCCGGGAGATGCGCTCGTGAGTTTTGGGGTCGTCGAGGGCGACGGGACCGAGCTGTTTGATGAGCGCTTCCCGTCGTTTTTGGGAGAGCGGAGAAAGGAATGCCCCTATTTTCTTCGGTTGGTCGTTTGCAACGTTTCGTTGAAGGACAGAAGAGGATGCAAGTCATCGTCTTGTCCCAGGCGCTTGTTCCCTGTCCCCCCGTCGGATCGGGGATGGCGAAGTCGTTTGTGCATCGTTTTAAGGATGTCTATCAGTCAGGCATATGGATGAGAGAGGACATATACGAAATAACGGGCCCCGCCTGCGTTTTTATAGTTTGAAGCATATTGTATTATCGGTTGGGAGTGGTGTGTTCGCATAGATGCGTTGAACCGTGTCTTTCGCTGCATGTGAAATGGACCACCACGCCAAGATCGACAGCCTCATCGGCTCGGATGACGCCTCCTGGAGGAGCATCCTCTTTGAGATACTCGAGGGCATGGATCCCTGGGACGTCGACATCGCCGAGCTCGCCACACGGTACGCCTCCCGCGTCGACGACATGCGGGAGATGAACTTCCGCATCCCCGCCCAAGTCGTGCTTTTGAGTTCCGTCCTTTTGCGGATGAAGTCTGATTTGCTGCCGCTCGGCGGGCCCGAAGCAGGCATGTTTTCAACCGATGAATTCTTCGATGGGATGGAATTCGACCTCTTTGGCGAAGGCAACGGAGAACTGGGGCTGCCGCATGAAGGCAACGGCAAACTCGCCGACGGCGAGGCGCCCATCGTGCTGACCCCCAAGCGCGTGCCCAAGCGCCGCATCACGGCCGTCGAACTGCTTTCGGCCATCCATGACGTCCTCGAGGAGAAGCAGGCGAAACAGGAGTTCCTCGAAGCGGTGTCGGCGAAGCCCACAAGCCGGACGCTCGTCATCAAGGCCGAGCAGGACTTCCGCCGCCTCATCGAGGAGACGTATCAATGCATCATCGGCATGCTGTCCAGCCGGGAGGAAGTGCTCTTCTCGGATCTCGCCAAGACCCGGGAGAAGGTCGTCGAGCTCTTCGTCCCTCTGCTGCATCTGTGGGGAAAGCAGAAGGTGTTCCTGTCGCAGGATGTCCTCTACGGTGACATCCACATCCGCGCCGCATAAATACCCGTATCCCACAGTAGTCTCTCATGGACGAGCCCAACGCCACCCTCCACGTCGGCAAGGCGGGCGTCACCGACGCCTTCGTCGCTGAATTGAAACGCGTGCTCAAGGAAAAAAAGGTTGTGCGGGTGCGGTTCCTCAGGTCGGCACGCGCCGAGCAAGACCGCCACGCAATTGCCGGAGAACTTGCAGAGAAATGCCGCTCCGAACTCGTCCGCGTGCGCGGTAACACCGCCGTGTTGAAGAAACGATAGCGAACGATGCCTTCAGAAAGCGACCTCCTTTCCGAGAAGCTCGAGGGATACCTCGCCAAGGCCGCCCCCCTGTTCGAATCGCTCACCGTCGTGGATGATGCCAGCATCGATGAAAAAACCATCCAACATTTCACAGACATGGCGCTCGGCTACTACCGTGATGCCCGCCACTTCTACGAAAAGGGGGAATACGTCAATGCCTTCGGAGCTCTCGAGTATGCCGAAGGCTGGCTAGACGCCGGAAAAAGCCTCGGCATATTCAGATAACCAGCGACATCGCCCGGATGAACTCCCCGACGCTCCACGCCTGGGCGAAGCAGCCGTCGGGCCTGAGCGTCTCGGCCTCAAATATCTCTGAGAACTGGCCGATGCCGTGGTCGCCGAGGTTCGCCGAAAGCCGCATGATCTCCTGATAAACATGGTGCTTTGACTCGGGCGAATAGTCTTGGACTTTGAGAAGCGAACGCCAATAGGGACCCAGAAGCCACGGCCACACCGTCCCCTGGTGGTAGGCGGCATCGCGGCTTGCCTGGTCGCCGCGGTAGCACGCGGCGAAGCGCGGGTCGTCGGGTGCGAGGGTCCGAAGCCCCACGGGCGTCCACAGTTTTTCGCGGACGGTGTAGACGACGGCTTTCTCCTTTTCCACGGGAAGCAGCTGGTAGGGCTGGGAGATGGCGAGTATCTGGTTGGGGCGGATGGAGGCGTCGGGTCCGTCTGGTCCCACGACGTCGTAGAGGCAGTTTTCGCAGGTATTCCAAAACTGGGTGGCGAATGACTCCTTGACGCGGTCGGCGAGCCCCTCCTGGGAGAATCCCTTGCCCAGGGACTCGGCGAGCTCCTCCATGGAGGCGAGGCTCGCATACCAGAGGGCCTGGATCTCGACGGGCTTGCCGTTGCGGGGCGTGTGGACGGTGTCGCCGGTCTTGGCGTCCATCCAGGTGAGGTTCTGGCTTTTGTCGGTGCAGGCGACGAGGCCGTCGTCGTCCATTCGGATGCCGTAGTCGGTGCCGTCGACGTAGGCGTTGACGACCTCTTCGAGCTTCGGCCAGATGGACTGGATGAAGTGCCTGTCGCGGGTGTAGTGGTGGTAGTCGGCGACGGCAAGGACATACCAAAGCGATGCGTCGACGGTGTTGTAGTCGGCGCCGCCGTCGTCGGTGAATCGGTTGGGTAAGAGCCCGTTGCGCATCGAATGCGTGTACTGCTGGAGGATGATTTTGGCATCCTCGAAACGCCCGAGGGCAAGGCAGACCCCCCGGACGGCTATCATGGTGTCGCGTCCCCAGTCGGTGAACCAGGGGTAGCCGGCGATGAGGGTCTTCGACTTCGTGGATTTTCGGCGGACGATGAACTGGTCGGCGGCCTTGATGAGCGTGGTGAGGAGGTCGTTTCGGCGCTGGCGGATGCGCCAGTGGTAGAAGTCGTCGACGAGGGCCTTCCTTCTGGCCTCCTCCTGGGCGAAGGGATCCCCCTTCTGCGCCTTGAGGCGCTGGTCGATGGTGGCGAGGCTTTCTTGCCTCTCGCCGCCGATGAAGTAGAGGGTGAAAGACGAGGAGCCCTCGGGGAAGGGATAGGTGAAGACGCCGGCGTTGAGGAGGTCTTCGGCGGGGTCGTAGCCGCGGGCGGCCTCCCAGTCGTAGGTCAGGTTCCGATACCAGGTCTCCTCTGAGGCATACGACCCCCGGTCGGCGGAAAGCAGGAGGCGGGGGCTCTCCTCGTAGAAGGACATGACCTCGCCGGTCTGGTGCGCCTTTCGTTGGAGCTGCCAGTCCGTGGAGTCGGCGTGGGTGTTGCCGTGTATGGAGCGGCAGTTGACGAGGGGTCGGACGTCGATGACGCCCTTCCTTTTTGCGCGTATCTGGTAGTTGACGAGGGTGGCGTTGAGTCCGTGGACCATGCAGACCGCCTTTCGGACCGTGACGTCGCCGAGGGCGTAGTAGAAGACGGGGTAGTCCTCGAAGGTGAACTCTGATAGATAGTAGTAGCCTTCTGGGTGGATGTGGTCGGCGTATTTGTTGACTGATAGGCTATGGCAGTCGTCGCCGATACATATGTCTTCTTCGAGCTTGGCGACGAGCTGGACGCGGTCGACGGGCGGATTCCTTGCAGCGACGAGGAGCCCGTGGTATTTTCGGGTGTTGGCGCCGATGGCCGTCGAGGAGGCGTAGCCGCCGAGCCCGTTGGTGACGAGCCATTCCTTGGCGGAGCCTTCGTCGTAGTCGAGGCCGGTTTCCTGGAACATGGGGTTAACCTTATCTGTCGCCGGTTAAATAAGCATCCCTGTTTCGGTATTCGCCGAAGCAAACCGCGGGCCCTTTATATACCCCTGCGCAATGGCTAAGTGAGGACGTGCGTCCTCGAAGGTGACATGCCATGATGAAAAACATACTCGCAGGATGGGTCATCCTTGTCATCCTCTCTGCGGGATGCCTGACCCAAGAGCAACCGACACCCGAGAACCCAGGCGACAGCCAAGCGCCCATCGGCGGCGAACGCGACGAACACGGCTGCCTGACGGCCGCAGGCTACAGCTGGGATGACGATATCGGGGCCTGCATGCGAGGCTGGGAAATCGACTCCGAAGGCAAGCTGAGAGCCGCCTCGATTGCGGTCGACCATGTCGGCGGAGCGTATGGCCTCGCCGTCGTGGGATTCGAGGTCATGCGCTGCCCGGGATGCTACAACGTGTATCTCAGCGTTCCGAAAGGCCAGCAGACACAGGTCACCATCATCGACTGGCAGGTGACCGAGGTCGGCGAGGGAGCACCGCCCCGAGACAGCAGCATCTCCTCATTCGAGGACTGCGTGGCCGCCGGCTATCCCGTCATGGAGTCGTATCCCCGCCAATGCCGGACCGATGACGGCAAGCACTTCGTCGAGGACGTGACAGCAGCGCCCGTCGAGCCATCAGCACCCCCAGGCGAGCTTACCGAGGAGGTCTGTGAAGGCGGAGGAGGCACCTGGAACGAATGCGGCAGCCGCTGCCAGATAGACAATCAGAATAAGGAAGGCATCACCTGTCCGGCGATCTGCGAAGCGCTCTGCGAGTGCGGCGGCTTCACCGGCAAGACCTGCCCTGAAGGATATACGTGTAAGATGCCCCCCGGGCTCGACATGCTCGGCTACTGCGTCCCGAATCCTCAACAAAAACCAATTGACTCCACAAAAGCGATGGCAATCGCTGCAGCAAGCGGGTGCGCAGAAAAGGGGAGATTGACAAAAGACATCACTCACAACGAATATACCAGGACGTGGTGGATAGGGTTGGACATGCATCCAGAATACGAAAAAGAGTACTGCAACCCCGCATGCGTCGTAAGCGAAGAAACCAAGACGGCAGAAATCAACTGGCAGTGTACGGGTGCGATTCCCCCCACGCAGACGGTATCGGCCACGGTTTGCTCCCCCGAGCAGCGCGGTGCGGAAGTCTGCACGATGGAGTACCGCCCCGTCTGCGGCAGCAACGGAAAGACGTACTCGAATCCCTGCATGGCGTGCGCCGACGAAGCCGTCGCATACTGGACCGAGGGAGCGTGCTCGGATGAATAACCCCGCACTGAAGTGCGGGGTTTCACCCAACGAACACCTTCTGGGTGTTCGAGGGTGCAGCGACCCCGAGGTGTCGCTGGCATGCCGGAGAGCCGGATCGGCCGCGGCCTCCTCTCCGAGCTCAAGGTCGGAGTTCGACGAACACCAAGGTGTTCGTGAACTCGAAGAGCAGAGCTCTTCGTTGTTTCCGGCTCTCGGCGGCATGAATAAGCATTTTATAGGGGGGGAACACATAGTATTCCATGCGTCGGAAGGTGCTCCTTGGCCTAGTGTTCGTGTTCGGATGCCTTATCGTCTTCGCGCAGGCCCAGACCAAATACTCCTGCGAGAGGACGACGCCTCCCTCGTGCAGCCAGGGCACGTGTCCGGCAGGCGAGGAGTGCGTCACCAAGCACTATCTCAGCCACCCCGGCAGCTACTGCGGCTGCCAGGCCGCGACGACGACGTCGATTCCCCCCTGTTCCCTGAACCGTAAAACGGGCGAATGCGAGGGCGCGTGCTCACGGGGATACGAATGCGTCGACTACTATGGTAAATGCGCGTGCCGGCAGCCGGAGACGACCTCTTCACTACGATTGATAACATCGTCGCTGCTGCTTTCGACTATCCCCACGACCTCGACCGTGACGACCTCCTCGGTGTCCGTCATCGTCGTCACGTCGCTACCCACGACCTCCATGGCCATCGTGCAGGGGACCGTCTCCCTTCCCGACCGCGACGGCGACGGCGTCCCTGACAGCCAAGACAACTGCGTAAACGACTCGAATCCCGACCAGATAGACCTGGACGTCGACGGCGTCGGCGACGCCTGCGACCTGTGCCTCTGCATGCAGTGCGCCGAATCGCCGAATCCAGATTA
>CAYUFO010000064.1:6977-8660 GCA_964443985.1 uncultured archaeon
AGATTACACCTATGATTTCTACGACCAGTGGGGCTGCGGATGCGAGGACACCGACGGCGGCGTCAACCGATTCGTTGCGGGCCGCGTCTACCGGCATACGCCCCCCGCAGGCGACGACCTTCCCGTGACCCTCGCGCCGATGATGGCGCAGGCGGTCGCGGTGCTGCCGGGCGAGGACCCGCAAGACTACGTGATGATGGAGATGGGCGGATCAGTCGGGTCCACGATTCCCACCGCCGGCCCCCAGGACTACGACCCCGACGTCTACGAGGACTACTGCACCGAGGACGGCGACGTCATGGACTACTACTGCGACGAGCTGGGACTCCACGTCCAAGAGGAGTCCTGCGGCAGCCACGACTGCGTAGACGGCGCCTGCGTCTGCGTCGTCCCCGACGGCGACGACCCCTTCACCTACGTCGGACGGGAGGCGCCCAACCAGGACACCTGCATGAACGCGACCCTCCTCAGGGAGGGCTTCTACCAGGTGACCGCGGACGGGGACTGCAGGCTCACCGACAAGGACTACGAGTGCTGGTTCGGCTGTGCGGGCAGGCGCTGCCAGTGCGGCGAATCCGACGGCGGCATCGACCCAGAGGTCAAGGGGCGCACCGCCCCCTGGCACGAGGACCACTGTCTTGACCACGACACCCTCATCGAATACGAGGTGACGTCGATGGCCCCCTGCCAGGACACCATGCACTACATAGACTGTGGCTACCCAGACGTCTGCCGCGACGGCGCTTGCCGGCCGGCAAGCTGCCTCAACGACGTCCAGGACGGCGACGAGACCGGCGTCGACTGCGGCGGGACATGGTGCCCTCCGTGCAGCCCCTGCTCGACGGGCGCAAAGTGGGCGCCCACCGACGGACCCTGCACCGAGAAGTGGCCGACCGACCAGGGCCCCCGCATCAAGGGCAACACCGAAGACGACAGCTGCGCGAAATACGAGGTCTGCGACGAGAACCTCGACTACGTCGTGAGAGACACGCTCATCTGCTGCGAAGCGGAAACCCATGAGGGCGTCTTCGGCCCCCCCCACGCCGACCGCAAGGAGCGCGCCTGCGAGTGGGCGCACCGTAAATCGGGCATCGACGTCGACCGCAACCCCGTCACCTTCAGGAAATGCCAGGCCTTCTACACGGCGGCGGCGTTCGGGGCGGCGGGTGTCTACATGCAGGGCTACTTCCACGGGGAATGGTGCTGCTATGATTCGGACACCATCTGTCCCTCGGGGTGCTCCAGGCTTGTAGTCGACCCCGTCGCCTGGGAGATGGGGACGAGCGCGAGCTGCGCGGGCGACGGCGGCCTCACGCCAGACTTCAGTATGGGTGGCCACCGCTGCGCCTACAACCAGTTCCTGTGGTGGAAGTGGGGGAAGGCGGGCTACTGGAAGAGCGACACCGACCACTCGGAGAACAGCGACTCGGTCGTCGACGTCCCCGCCCACGCCAGCATCAACCGGCTTTCGACGGGGACCTGCGTGGACTACTCCATCGCGTTGACGACCATCTTCCGCAAGATGGGGTTCGCCCGCGATGACGTGCTCTCAGTCGACGGCGACGGCCACTGGTACAACCTCATCCGATTCCCGGGAGAAGCCAAATGGCACTACACAGACACCACGGGCAACCGGGGCTCAGAGATTATGGGTGGGGCGGGGCTTCCCGCCATCAACAACAA
>CAYUFO010000065.1:0-8590 GCA_964443985.1 uncultured archaeon
TTCAACGTCACCCGGCAACTTTTGCTGGTCGAGGATGACTATCTCATCGCAGCAGACCAACTGACGGCAGGTGCAGACAATACATACTATATGATCATCCCATTCGGGTCGGCTGACGGCCATAATGAGATTTCAGGAGACACCTCTGACAACTATGCTCTCGGCAACCTTACCGTTGACGGCGTCGACCGTGAATGGTTCGATTATACGGGGCTGACGCCGACCCCATTCAGCGACGCGAGCACGGAATCGATGGTGTGGAAGAGCGTGACCGAGACCAACAACATAGATACCGAAGCCTACCCCGTCAACCTCAGCGTCCACCTCAACCCCGCGTCCCCTGTCACCGTCAACGTCAGCGGCATGCACTATGGAACCTATGGTCAAGAAAGAGAGTGGGCCCACCCGTTCGCGGAAGTGAAACAAACAGGTCAGAGAATCCGATATCTCACGACCTATTACCCCACCAACACCTCTGATCCGCACCCCGTCATCGACAATATCACGGTACCTGGGCAGGACCCCGTCGAGGAATCGACGGCATATGCCACCCGCATCACGCAGGGCGCGACGGTCGACTACGTGTCGCTTTCTGACACCATCGAAGAATTCATCGAGGTCGGCAACACCGACGTCCAGGGGAAATTCGGCTTCAGCCGAGCCGTTGCAGGCGACTTGCAGTACTATTTCCTGCGCGACGGCTACGGCTTCAAGTTCGACGACACCCAGCTTCTCTCCGTATCTGCGGGAGGACCCCTCACCATCTACGCCAACTACGAGGAACCCCACGTCATCACCGGGAAGATCGCGGTCAACGGCACCGCCACCGTGGCCCTGACGACGTACTTTGACCCGGGCTACAATGTCACCCGTGTCACCTTTAACGGCGAATCGATACCTTTCAACTACAGCCAAGCGCTCCAGTTCCTTGAAGCAGACTTCAATGGATCGGGAGAGTTCGCAGCCTACATGGAAGCCACCGATGCCGAAGTCTCCGTCGACGACGTTTTTTTTTTGCCAGCAGGCAATGCAACCGAGGGGGAGTCGGTCTCCATCAATGCGACCGTATCGAATGCTGGTGTCCTGGACCTTACTTCCTGTACCGTGCGGTTCTTTGACGGGAATCCCGGCCTCGGCGACCAGATAGGGGCCGACCAGACCATCACGACGCTCGCACCAGGAGCGAATGCCTCGGTGGGCGTGCAGTGGACGGCGACGCCGGGCGGCAGCCACGTCATCTGGGTCCTCGCCGACCCCGACGATGCCATCGACGAGCTCGACGAGACCAACAACAACGCCTCAGCGGAGATCTACGTGGTCCCATCGGATGCAAGCGACCTCGCGATTAGCGCAGGCGACATCTGGCTTGACCCCGCACAACCCATCGATGAAGGATCCGCCACCGTCTACGCGAACGTCAGCAACGACGGCAACCAGACCGCATCGAACGTTATCGTGCGGTTCTACGACGGCAGCGTCTCGGCCGCCAACCAGATCGGCGCCGACCAGACCATCGCTTCCCTTGCCGTCAATGAGACAGGAACCGCCTCGATTACCTTTAGCGGCCTTTCGGCGGGAAGCGAAAACGTAGTGGTTGTGGTCGACCCCCAAAACGCCATCATCGAGCTCGACGAAGACAACAACCAGGCGAACAAGAGCTTCCATGTCTCCTCGAAACCAGACCTCACGCTCGCATCGGGAGATATCGTAGCAGCCGACGACCCACCAGTCGAAGCGGACGCGACCACCCTTTCCGCCACCATCTCAAACGAGGGGGAGTCGACGGCCTCATCGGTATCCGTCGAATTCTGGGAAGGCGTGCCTGGATCCGGAAGCCTCATAGGGACAGACGCCGTTACCGTCGAAGGCAACAGCGAGAATACGGCGTCGGTAGCGTGGACCCCCGACCCGCAGTTCCCCACCATCTGGGTGCGCATCGACCCATCGGACGCCGTCGACGAAGCAGACGAGGACAACAACAACGCCACAAAGACTTTCACCATCAGCGCGAAACCCGACCTCACCCTCACCGCAGACGACATATCGCTGAGCACCCCCATGCCCGGCGAATATGAAGTTGTTGCCATATCCGCCACCATCCACAACACCGGGGGAGGGGCGGCATCCGACGTGAACATCTCCTTTTTCGACGGATTGCCGGGGGTCGGTGAGCTCATCGGCTCTGAGAGCATCGCGGCCATCAACGGGTCAGATAACGCCTCGGCGGCCGTGCAGTGGAATGCGACGCCCACGGGAGAGCACAGCCTATTCGTCCTCATAGATTCCTTGGACACCGTCGACGAATCAAACGAATCAAACAACGACGCCAACAGGACCGTTGTCGTCAGAGCCCGTCCCGACCTCACCATCGCCGGCATCGCCGTCCCAGGAGACCTCACAGAATGCGATGCCACGAGCATCAACGTCTCCGTCGCCAATCAGGGAGAAGGTTCCGCCGTCAACTACACCCTCACGCTCCAAGCCGACGGCGTAGACGTCGCAACGCAAACGGCATATGCGCTTGAAAACGGATCTCAGTCGGTTATCGGCTTCTTGTGGAACGATACGGGAGGAACGTGTGGGGCTGAGACACGGACCCTGACCGCACAGGTCGCAGAAAGCTATCCCGCAGACCTCGACACATCAAATGATGCATCCACCCAAGAGGTCTCCCTTTCTCGGATGCTCTCGGTGACGCCCTCGAACTTCTCGCTCGTCGTGGAGACCAACACCTCGCTCGTCAGCGAAAGCTACCGCATCAACGACCACTCCCAGACGCTCGCCATCGTCAATGTCACGGCCACCTACCAGCCGCAGACCAGTGGGGAGTCGACGCCGCTTGCCTCCCAAAACGTTACCCTAGCCCCCGAAACCATTCCCTCGATCGCATCGAACGGCAGCGCCTTCTTCAACGTATCCGTTGCAGTCCCAGAGGGCGCAGGCAACTATAGCGGTGCCGTCGTCATCGGCGCCGTCAACGAACATGGAGTCACCGTCAAAAACCGCTCGGTTTCAATCGCCCTCGCCATCGACGACGACGGCGCGGTATTGTCGTTGTTCTCCATCGACTTGGATTTCGGGACGCTTTTGCAGGGAGGGGAGGGGACGGCATCCCTGCCGGTGAGCAACGGGGACGCAACCTACGCCGTCGACCCGCTCCCGCTCTCATTCAGCAATCTCACCAATGCGTCGAAAACGCTTTCTGCAAGCCAGCTCTCGGCAGACGACCTCCCCACCATCGAGCCCCTGCAATCAAATACTTCAATCGTCTCTCTCACTATCCCATCCCTTCAGCAACCGGGGCGATACCGTGGTATCGGAGACATTTCTCTCGTATTCGCAAATCCTTTTTCGACGACCCTTGGCTACGCACTCACGACCGATGTTCTCATCCCCCGCGCAGACCTCATCGTCCGAAGCATATCTTATAACGCATCCACGATATGGGATGATCAATCCATCCTCGTCAACGTTACCGTGGAAAATGCCGGTGCTGGAAAGGCCATCCATCCGTTTTCCGTCGAGTTCTCAGTGAACGGCACGCTCCTCGACACGCAGCCAATGCCGCCGCTTTCGCCGGGCGAAAGCAATTCCTCGCTTTTTTCCTGGAATACCTCGAGCCACATCGGCTCCTACCTGCTGCAAGCCGCAGCGGATGGGAACGACGTCATCGAGGAATCAATCGAAACCAACAACAACAAGACCCGGACCGTGACGGTGCAGACTTCCAAAGCGGATTTGCGCATCCTTGAGGTCGCCACCTCGCCGAGCACTCCCGTCGAAGACGACTTCGTCAACGTGTCTGCTAGCGTGTGGAATGCCGGCACCGCCAATGCATCCAATTTCACGGTGAGCTTCACCGACGGCATCCCCCTGACAGGACAACCCATTGGGTCCGCTGATGTGTCCTTGCTTGCCGCCAATGCCTCCGCTAACGTGAGCGTGCCTTGGAATGCAACAGCGGGAGCCCACACCATCTATGCCATAGCCGACAGCGGCGAAGATATCGATGAGGCATCTGAAGGCAACAATTTCGGATCTCACACTCTCTCGGTGCTGGCTAAACCGGATCTCTCCGTCGTGAGGAATACATTCACAGTCAATGACTCCAATCCATTGGAATATACGGACGTGTTGCTTTCAGTCAACGTCTCGAACGGCGGGGATCTCGATGCGGCCAACGTGTCTGTCTCGTTTTACGACGGCGGCTTTTCAGAATTGACGCTCATCGATTCGCCGGTCAATGTGGGAACAATTTCCGGTGGAAATTCTGCGCAGGTATCGGTGACATGGAACGCATCGTTGTCGGGTATTCATACCCTGTGGGTGGTCGTGGACGGCAACGACACCATCGGGGAGGGAAACGAGTCGAACAATAACGCATCGCAAACGATATCGGTTCGCGCCCGGCCAGACCTGGTCATTTCCAACATCAGCGTCGACGGAACCTTCACCGAATGCGAAGACCACAACGTGTCGGTGACCGTGAAAAACGAGGGATACGGGAGTGCCTCGTCCTATAACGTCACGGTGCGGCTACAAAACGGCTCCCTCGTGGGAAGTGAGGTGGGGACGGGCATCGGGGCATTCAGCACACGAACTCACGGGTTTAGCTGGACCGATGAGCAGGGGACGTGCGGCGGTTTGCTCAGGGGATTGGTTGTCAACGTATCAAGCGTCCTGCCGGGGGAATTGGATGGCACAAACAACGGTCTTCGACGGGAATTCGGATTTTCGCCCATCCTCGATGGTGGGCCGCTTTACACCGTGACCGTGGCCAATGAGAGCGTTTCAGAAATAACGCGGGTGTTCTTTCTCTCCACCGATTCTTTGACGAAATCACTCTCAGATGTTGCTATCTCGTATGGGGAGGTGGGCGCTTCGCCGCTGCCGACAGAAAGCGTATCCTTTTCCGAAGACGCGTTTTCGTATCTGGGATCCCTAAACGACGAGTATTTCAACGTCACGTTGAACGTAGGAAACTTGACGACTGGCTCTTATACAGGCAACATCGGGGTGTCCGCCGTCGACGAAGGGGGGATTCCGGTGATGGCCTTGAACGTCCCGATAACGGTTTCCATTCGCGGGGATGGGGCACGGCTGTTCGTCGTTGATGCGGGATTCAACTATTCCCTGGTGTCGGCCAATAGCACTCGTCCGCTGCAACTGCATATTGCCAACGAGCATCCTGGTGCCGTCATCGCCAATGGCACGTTCAGCGTGGGTGAGTTTTCTTCGGCGAATGCATCCTTGCAGCAAAGTTCATTTTCCTATTCCCGGCCCGGGCCCCTTTCCAGCGGGGGGGCGGGGGCGGGTGAATTGCGTCTCACGGTGCCCGCTAATCAGACTCCCGCGGTATATGGGGGGTGGGCTACGGTTTCTCACACGCTGGATGATTCATCGATCACATATAATGCATCGTTGTGGGTCCAGGTCCCGGCACCAGATCTCGTCGTGACCGAAGTCGATTTTTCTCCGAGATATCCGCGTCTTGGGGGGTCAATGACGTTTTCGGCACGTGTCTTGAACGGAGGGGCGGGGCACGCAACTGCGCCGACTGACGTGGTTTTCCGCCAGGATAACGAGACGATTGGGTCTGCTTATGTTCCTAGATTACTCTCGGGTGAGGAGGCGTCTGTTTCTGTTGGATGGGTGGTGCCCCCAACACGGGGGGATTATGCATTTACCGCATCCCTTGACGAGGGAGATGCTATTGTCGAATCATTTGAGGGGGACGTTCGCAGTTTCCGTGTGGTTGTGGCTTCTCAGACACAGGATATTGCGTTGCATGGGGGGTGGAATCTCATCTCGATTGATGTCGAAACATGGCAAACCTAAAAAAATCTACCAGTATGTTGGGTAAATAACCACGTTTATATACACGAACACCCTATATTTGTGGGCCTCCCAAAAAAAGAGACATGTGGGGAGGGATTCCACCATTTATAATAGGTAGCTTCCCCATAGGAAAGTAGCATACTTTAGGTCATCATGGATGCGTCGAAAACAAGACAGAAACTCCTCACCCTCCTGGGGGCACTGATTCTCTTCGCCCTGCTCATCCACGGCATCCCCTCCACAGACTATGCCAGCGGCATCACAGGATGGGCCATCAAGCTCCCTGACCCCTCCAAGCAGACGCCATCCAAGGCAGAGGTTGACAAGGCAGGTGTCACCCCCCTCTGGTGGGATGACGGGGGAGAAACCACGACGCTCGTTGCTGAAGAACCTGGAACGCCCACATCGACCATCTCCTCGACGACCACGACCACGGCCAGTTCGACAGAAGACAACCCCGAAACCTCCGTCTATGACCCCGACTGGTATCCACGCTCGGCGATGACGAGCGTCTGGGCTAAGTGCTGCGGCAGGAACATCGCCTCCTACACGAGCGGCGGGGGCGGAGGCGGCTCCGAGGAGGAGTTCGGCAACAAGACGACGACCTCGACCCTCCCCGACGAGACCACGACCTCCACCCTCAACGAGACCACGACGACGACAACTCCTGAGACGACGACCACGCTCGATTCGACCACGACCGCTCCCGACACCACCTCAACGGTCCCGGAGACGACGACCACCTCACCAGACACGACCTCCACCCTCCCAGACACCACGACCACTCTGGCGGACACGACGACGAGCATCCCGCAAACAACCACGACCTCGCCAGACACGACCACGACCACCCCCGACACTACGACATCAGTTCCTCAGACGACCACGACGACCACCCCCACGACGGTGCCTGAGACGACCTCAACCCTGCCCACGAGCACGAGCACGCTCCCGGTGACGACGACCCTGCCAACCACCTCTACGACGCCCGACACGACGTCAACGGTGCCAGACACGTCCACCTCCACTACCGTCCCCGATACGACAACGACGGTTCCCGAAACCACGTCAACGGTCCCAGAGACGACGACCACCTCACCAGACACGACCTCCACCCTCCCAGACACCACCACGACAACTCCAGACACGACGACAACGGCACCCGATACGACGACGAGCGTTCCGGACACCACGACAACGGCCCCGAGCACGACGTCAACGATGCCTGAAACAACCACCACGATACCGGACTCGACGACCACGACCCCGGATTCAACGACGACAACCGTGCCTGAAACGACCTCGACGGTCCCCGAGACCACGACGACCGTCCCGGTCCCCGAATTCCCCTCGCCTCTCGCCCCCGTCGCCGTCGTGGCCTTCGCCGGCTGCTTCGCCTACCTGTCGACCAGGAAGGACTAGATTCTGCTTCCCCCCCCCAGTTTTTATTTCCAGACACCCCATTGAGAAAAGACCATGGACGAACCCACAGTGCAGGCGAGGCCCTACTGGCCTCAGCGACAGGAATTCACCGTGCTCGTCGGCTACACCGCGCTCGCCCTGGTGGCCGCAGGCATCGCCTCGGTGGCAGGCCTCGGGCCGGCTCAGGGCACCCTCAGAGTATCCTTCGGCGTCCTCCTGCTCTTCGTCGTCCCCGGCTATGCGGCCACACTCGCCTTCTACCCGAAAACCGAAGACATCACGCGTTTGGAACGGCTCGCCCTCAGCCTCGGCCTGTCCATCGCCGTCGTCCTGTTCGCAGCGCTCATCGGCAACCACGTATTCGGCGTCCCCCTCACCGCGGAGGGGATAGCGTTCATGGTGGCGGCAGCCGTCGTCCTGTTACTGGGCATACGAACGGCAAACGACCTTCTCTCCAAGAAGTGAGCAAAGGGACCCTAGCAGGAAAGACACGCCTATCTCTTCCCGAGAACCATCTTCAATTGCTGGCTGATGACCGCCCGGAAGCTGATGGCATGCAGGACGACGAGGAAGAGCGTGATTGCCGCAAGCGTCTGATGCAGCGCGTAGGTGTCGAATGAGCCGAGGTCGAACTGGCCGGTGGCATACGTCGCGATGAATGCGAGAAATAGGAGGAAGGCGAGTGCGCCGTTAACGATGGGATTCATGGCCTCACCGCTAAAGAAATGGACGGAAGAGGATAAAAAGATGAGGGGAGGCCTAGGCGAGGTCTCCGAGGTAGTAGCCTTCGAGGGTGTCGTCCTTGCTCATGCCGTGCTGGCCGCGGACGGCGTCTGAGCCGTCCCCGCCGCAGAGTGTGAGGATTTTTTCGTTTCCGCCTTTGTGTTTGCCTGCAAAGTCGGTGACATCGTACACTTTGTCGTCGACGATGGTCCAGCAGCTTTCTGGACCGTCGTTTTCGGCGACCTCATCCATGCTGATTCTTTCCTCGTCCAGCGTGTCATCCATACTCTGCGTTTCGTCCATGGACGGAGCCCCTTGGGATGGCTGCGTCTGCGGGCCTTCGGACTGCGAGATGCATCCGATGCCGAGCAAGAGCAGCGTTATTCCGAGCAAGATGCGTGCCTTCATTGTCGTGCCTCATTGGTCGAGTTAGTCCTTGACGTACATACAGCATCTGTGGCCATATAAAGGAAACCTGTATCAAAGAGGGAAAGTCAATCTAAAAAAGAAGAGAAACGAAAAGGAAAAGAGAAAAAAGTTACGAAGGGGAGCTGAAAGGAGGGAAGCGCTCCCCTTGTTGTGGTGCCTTATCGAGCCTTGTATACCA
>CAYUFO010000066.1:0-8546 GCA_964443985.1 uncultured archaeon
ACTATAAAAGCGCGCGTTTCGGCCGCTATCGTGCCTCGGTGAGCAGCCGGATGCCGGCTCTGGCCTGGACAGAATATTCTTTTTCGTCGAGGCCTTTTGGGGCTGTGATTCTGCCAGAGATTTTTGCCTTGAGCGGCCGCCCGGTCGCGAGGATGGCCTGGTGGAAGAGGTAGCGGCGGGCAGTCCCATCGTCCTTTCCCTCGATGCCGAAAAGCATCCGCTGCGTGGGGTCGTCGGGGAGCTCGATTTTGGAAAGTGCTTGGTCGTCGGCGTCGCGCTGGCTTGCGAGCACCGGCCCCCAGCCCGAAAGGCGGACCTGCTGGCGCGGGGATTCCGTCATCAGCCACCGGTCCATGGCGTCCTTGGCAAGGAGCGCGGACGCGTAGGGCAGACGGGGATGCCGTCGAAGTCGTCGAGCGTCTCAAGGCGGGCGGCGACGCCCCGCTGTATAAGGTTGCCGTGGGCGTCCTTTTGGGCGGTCACCTCGACCTGCTGGTTGGGCAGCGAGGGATTGTGGGGGTGGACGGCGAATCCGTCATCGACGGCGTCGATTTCTTTCGTTGATTCGAGTATCTTCTTGGGTGTCGTAATCGGCGTCGCCAGCCGCGCGAGGTCACGGACGATGGCCTTCCGGTGGGGGCTGATGTCGTCGTCCTTTTCGAGGATGGCGGTTATGTCTTCGTGGGAGAGGGAGCCTTTTTCCCTGAGCCGATTGTATACTTCGTTGCCGAAGAACGCGAGCGCCTTGTTGGCGGCGAGGACGCCGTCGACGGAGGGCGTGGCCCGCTTCTGGGTGCGCCCCCCGTATCGCTCGAGCGCGTAGACGACCCTGCTTTGGTCGCCTTGCGCTAGCATCCGCAACCCACGCTGGTCTTCGAGGTCGTGGAGGGTCTTGGCGGCGTAGGTCTTCTCATAGATGAAACGCCAGTAGTCCTGGTTTTGGGGCGGCTTCGTAGAAAAGAATTCTTTTTTTCCAGCTGCGGGCGCGACCTTCCGCTTGGCCTGCTCGTCGAGGACGGTAAGCGTCTCTCCCACGTCGTCGAACACCGCGCCGACCGTCGATTCGCGGATGCCTTCCTGTTTTGAGGCGGTCGAGACGAATGTGGCCCGGTTTGGTTCCCGGCCCAGGTTGAGCCGGGTGATGCGGGCGTGGTCGTCGACGGCCTTCTCGACGAGCCATTCCTGCGCCTGGGGGGGGGAGGTCCCTCCATCCCATTCGGCCGTCCGGCGGTTGTTGCTTTTGAATCATCTCCTCAGGGTCCTATGGGGAAGGCAAGGGCTATAAAAGACGTTCCTCGCCCCTGCTATCGGTTTTCAGTGCTTTTTCTTTGTGTCCTTCCTAAGGATGTATCGCCATGCAGCGCGAGCGTCAACCGAAGTGGCAGGCGGTCAACGGTGACCTTGGTGAAAAACTCACTCCAATCGAGGAGCATCCCCGGGCCATCGGCATGCTCGCCCCGGGCTCCCGGCAGATGCTTTCCCAGCTTCGCGCCATGTTCCGGGGCGGCCACCCCGACGCCGAAGAACGGCGGCGGGAGCAAAAAGACGAGGCCTTCGGCTCGAAGCTGTGGAAGCCGCTGCGCCGCATGTATCGCCAGCACCTCTACTACCAGACGCTTCCCAATGACCTCAGAGAGCGGGTCGAAGGCGAGACCGTCTCGGTCATGAACGTCTCCACCAACTTCTTCTGCAAGAAGGCGCAGCCCGGCGCCCTCATCGAACGGGGCGAGGGCGACTTCGGCCGACCGTGCGCCGAATGCATCGCCGAGCACGACCAAGTGGGGAGTACCGTCAAGGTCGACAAGCTCAAAAAGCTCATGACCCGCCTCAAAGAGGACCGGGGCTTGCAGGTCGTCACGTTCGTCGCCGGCGGCGAGCCCCTCGAAAAAGAAGGTTACCGAAAAACAGTATTCGAACTCATCAAGCACGCAGACAAACTCGGCCTCGACTCCGTCGTCTACACGGGCGGGCACACCTTCGACGACGAGGCCGTCTCGTTTCTCAAGGAGCACAAGGCCAACGTCCTCCTTTCGACCTACGGGCTTCCCTTCCTCAAGCCCGACATCTTTTCCGAGGTCAAGGGCGTTGGCGAGTACTCCGAAAAAAAGACGGCCCCCGACGGCCGGCCGCTCATGGCCAGCCAGAAGGACATGGCGAGGATGGTGAAGTCGTGGCTGTCCATGAAGGTCGCCGATGCAGACCAGACCAACCTCGCCGTCAGCGCGGTCTACACGCCCCGCCACAAGGCGCACCCTGAAGAGCATCGCCGTCTGAGACGGCTCGTCGAAGGCGCCCAGCAAAACGACATCGCCACCTACGTTTGGGAGGAATACGTCCGCGGCATGAGCAAAGACCAGCGCGGCCTCCTCGAGTCGTCGGCACGCAACCTCTCGGGCTTCCTCGAGCTCGGCTCCCTCTACCAATGGAACCAGTGCCTTTTCGGGACGCGGTCTGCTGTCACCATCCTCGGCGACGGGACCGTCACCCACTGTCCCCACACGACCCACGGCGTTGCCGACCTCCACCTCGACAAGATAATCGGCGACGACGGCGCCGTACGAAGGGACGGCATGGCGGCGCTGACCAAGCAGGCCCACCGCTACGAAAAGACGAGCTGCATCGTCCGCGGCACCCGGCTCGGCGGCCGACACGCAGCCATCGTGCCGATGTCGCGCATCCTCGGAAGGCAGGGCCTGACTGGATTCGTCGGCACCGCTTCCCAAGAGTTCCCGCTTGCCGAAAGGATGTGGAGGGAGGAGACGGGGGAGCGTCTTCCGCTCGCAGACGCCATCTGCGACCACCTCGACGCCGCGTTCCCCAAGACGGCCCTCTGGTGGAACGCCCTCAGGGGAGCCGGCGCCTCCATAGGCGGGCAGCGGGAGGGCATCCCGCAGGTGAGCCCCAGCCTGTCTGACAGCGCAGCCATCCATGCGGTCAACGACGCTTTTGCGAAGCTTGAGCGAAACGAACTCGGCAGCGGGTCTGTGACGCCCGCCGAGTCCCTCATCAACCTCTACGACTCGCTGCCCCCGAAAAACCGGGGGTTTTTGGCCGCGAAGACGCGTGCCATCCTCTCAGACCCCACCGTTCCCGAGGCGACCCTCAAAAACATCTCGCCATTCATCCAGGATCTCAGCGGTCAGGAGGTATCGCTCTCTTCGGCGCTGCGCTACATGCATGACGCCGAACGATTCTACGACCGGCAGGTCGCCGCAGGCCGCGGCGAGATAAAGCACTACTTCCACGATGCCGAGGACCGGCTCCTCGAAACGCCCGACGTCATGGATTCGGTCACCGCCACCCTACAGGGAGGTACTGTTGCGCTCGTCGGACTCGGCGACCGCGAAGACACGATTGTGGACAACCTCGACCCCAAGAACACCCGCCTCGTCCTCGTTGACGTCCGCTACGACATCCTCACCGAGAAAGCCAAGCTCTACCGGAAAAAGGGATTCACGGTCACGCCGCTGCGCATGCTCTTCGAGGATCTCGCGAGCGACGACGCAGTCGATGCCATCGGCAAGGCATCGGGGGCATCCGAAAAACTGTCCTTCGTCATGCTCGGCAACGCCGTCGGCAACCTCCCCCAGGCGGGAATCTGGGGTGGCTTTCAGCGCTATGCGGCAGGCGGCCGCGAGGTCAACGTCCTCGCCGACGTCCAGGTCGTCGACCCCAGCCGCCGAAGCGAGGAGGAGAACCGCATCGCCGACATGTACGGCAGCGAGAAGTTCGCCCAGTTCGCCTTCAAGCCGGTCACGAAAGAATTAGGTGCATCAATCGTCGCCGCCAACGGCGATGCCGAGAAGGTGCCGCTCGTGAGTTCGGAGCGCCTGTCCTTCGACCAGACCGTGGAAGGCGGGCTTGGCGGCATCGTGGGGCGCATACGCTTCGACCAGCCCGCCCGCTTCAGAAACATCTTCGGACCGGATCTGCGCGTGCCTGCGACGGGCCTCGAAGTCTACCGGTCGTTGAAGCCCGATGCCGTCCACTATCAGAACTTCGTGCGCTGCCTTCTGGGCCCCGACAGAACGCGGGCCGAGATGCTCGGGCGGGAGGCGGACGTCGCCCTCTACCGCGTGGGCATAAACAGCTAGTTGCGCCGGCGTCGTCGTGGAGACGTCGGGGTTCTCTCAACGGTCTTCAATCCCTCGGGGTCGAGCATCCGGGGAAGCGAGGGCACCTGCATGTCCTCCTGGATGCGCTGGCGCACCTCGTTGCCCCAGAACCGTTCGGCGAGGTCGAGAGCGAGGGGCACCCCCTTCATGACACCGCCCGCGGTGATGACTCGCTGGTCCGGGTTCTCGATGTAGCTTTGGCCGGGAGAAAGCCTGCGGACCTCTCTTGCATGGTTCTTGAGCAGGTCGAGGTACTTCGGATGGGTGGTCGCCGCGCAGTCCTTGAGAAGGCCTGCCCGCGCGAGGACGAGGGCGCCCGTGCATACGGAGGCGACGGTGTTGCCTGGCTTACGGTGGAATGCGCGGACGTAGTTTTCGACGAAAGGGTTTCCACGCTCGAATATCTGTCGGGCTCCTTCGCCGCCGGGCACGATGAGCAGTCCGCCGCGCTCGGGGACCTCATCGGGGCTCGCGATGAAGTCGTTGGCGTTGAGGGAGACGTTGTGCGCCATCGAGACGGGCTGCTGGTTGGTGGCGATGGATACCCGCAGCGAGGGGTCTGCGTATTCCTTGGCTTTCGAGAAGACGTGGTGGGGGTTGAAGAGGTCGACGGGGAGGACGCCCGGGAAGGCGAGCAAGACGACGTTCGACGGTTTCTGCATGGATGCAATGGGGGAGTGGGAGGATAAATATCGCCTAACGGCGGTATTCCATCTGAGATGCTATCCCGTCGGCGGCGGTCTTCCCGTAGAACCTCTCGGCCAGGTGGAGCCCGAGGTCGAGGCCGGCGGTGACGCCAGCCGCGGTGACGATGGTGCCATCCTCGACGACGCGTTCAGCGACGACTTCTCGGACGTGGGGTCGGAGCAGCTCATAGGCGCTCTTGTGGGTCGTCGCCCGCTTGCCCTCGAGCAATCCGGCTCTCGCGAGGACGAGGGCGCCCGTGCACACCGAGGCGACGACGTTGCTTTCATCGGCTGCGGCGTCCTTGATGAAGGATTCGACGGCGTCGTTGCCGTTGGCGAATATCTTTCGGGCCCCTCTTCCGCCGGGCACGACGAGGATGCTATCCTGCGGGATGCCGAGGTCGGCGAGCGTCTTGTCTGCCTTGAACGCCAATCCATTGGCGCTCTTCGATTCGCCGCACTCCCCCACGGTGTCGATGCCGAGTTCGGCGTCTACGCTGTTTTTGATACGGTGCACGACATCGAAGGGGCCGATGACGTCGAGTTCGAGAAAGCCGTCAAAGAGCAGGAACACTATCCTCGAAGGCCTATCCATGTGGGGTAATTCTACGGAAGTCGCTTTATATGGCTTATTCGTCGAGGATTTTTTCGGTCTCGTCCCGGCTGAGCGTGAAGCCGGCGCCGCAGACGCCGCAGGCGTATTCGCGTCCGGGGACCTGGATGCTGGGCTGGCTTTCGTAGCCGCAGTTGTCGCAGCTCCAGATGTGGACGGTCCTCTGGGTTGTCACGGTTGCGTTCATGGTATGTCACCTCGTTATGAGGGTGTCTGAGAAAGGAATCGTGCTTCCTTCTTTCTTCGTTCCTAACTATCTGTGCAATGGAGGTATAAAAACATGGGGGTTACCGGTCGGAGAGGTGTCCCCCGCATCACTGGGTAGATGACGAGGATAAGAAACAATGGTCCTGCGAGCCGAAGGAAGTGCGGTACGAGAAGGACCGCGTCGAGCACCACGACGAGGAGATGGGCAAATGCGAGGGCGATGATGACGGGAGCCGCCTTTTGGGTCAGCACTCTCATGGAGAATCCCACGACCGCCAGGGCGACGACGGGAAAGAACCAGAAGATGCGGGTGAAGTATGCGGGGCCGATGAGCCAGGAGAGCAGGTTGCTCGCAACGACGGTGCCCTGGATGGCAAGCCAGAGCATGGCCATCTGGGTTCCCAGTCCCTCGCGCACACGTTCGAAGGCGACGACGAGAAGGGCGGCGCAAGCCGCAAAAGAGAGGCCGACGAGGCCGTAGGCGGCAAGGGATTCCTCGGCGAGCGATTGCTGCCAGAGCGGGTTCGCCTCCCACTGCCAGCCGTGGCGGTGGGCGGCAAGGCGGGTGGTGGCGGCGTCAAGAAGGGACAGGAGGAACGAGGCGGCTGCGTAGGGGAGCCAGCGGGGCGTCATCTTCTCGTCTTGTCAGGATACGGGCACAGATCGCCGATGACGCAGGCCGGGCAGCGGGGCCGTATCGGATTGCATATCTCCTTGCCGTAGAGGACGAAGTATTCGTTGATGGAGAGCCACCATTTTTTCGGGACGGTCTCGACTAGCGCCTTCTCAGACTCTGTGGGGGTCTTCGTCTGAATCCAGCCGAGCCGGTTCGCGATGCGGTGCACATGGGTGTCGACGGCGACGGCGGGGGTTCCATAGCCGTAGACGAGCAGGCAGTTGGCGGTCTTCCTGCCGACACCGGGGAGCGCAAGAAGAGAATCAATATTGTGGGGGACCACGCCGCCGAAATCGTCGAGAAGCATGTGCGCGGCGGCCTTGACGTGGCGAGCCTTTGCGTGGTAAAAGCCTGTCGAGCGTATGACGTCCTCGAGGTCTGCAATTGGTGCGCTGGCGAGCGCCTGCGCGTCCGGATACCGTGCGAAGAGCCGTTTCGCCACGAGGGCCGTGTTCTCGTCTCGCGTCCGCGCAGACAACATGGTGGAGACAAGCACCCGGAAGGGGTCGCGCTGCATGCTGCCGAGCATGGACTTGCGCTCGCCATAGCGGCGGGCGAGCCGCTGCATGACCTCCTCGATGCGCTCGGGTTTCCTCATGTCCTGGTATTTATCCGCGTCCTTCCCTTAAAGGATACGAGCATCGATGAAACTCCGCCACCCCGGCGATAATGGTTCCCGGCAGGCAGGCTCACCCGACCACAGCGAGCTTCCGCCGCTCTCTGAGGAGAGCCGCAAGAATATCGTCCGACGTGCCTTTTCCCGCAAGCTTGAGGACATACCTGAGAAAAAGCGCGAGGCATTCTATGCCGCGGTATCAATGCACGTCAGGGGCATGGACCATCAGACCAGAAACGACATGCTGGAGAATGTCGAAGCCGTGCTCGACGGCGGTTACCATCGATTCACCCCCGACGACTGGAAGACCCTCTCACAAAAACAGCACCAACGCTACCGCACCATCGCCTACACCACATCCAATCATGTCTTCAACAACATCATGACCTCCGTGATGGGCATGTCCCAGATTCTCGGTCGCGATTTCCCTGAAGGCGATGAGATAGGCACGCGGCTTAGCGCCGTCGGTGGGGCGGGCGACGAAGTCATCGGCCGGCTCCGGGAGAAAAGCGCCGCGAGCTCGGAGGTCAACAGCATCGACCTCAAAAGGGAGGTCGAAAGCCTCACCGATAAAAGCCGTGTCGACCTCAAAGGCCAGCCCCTCGAAGACCGCGTCGACGCCGTGCTCTCCCACATCAATAAAGGGGACCGCTTCCATTCACCCGGTAACGTTTCGGCTGCCGTGGAAGAGCCCGGCAGGGAAGGCTTCAAAGAGGCTGTCGCCGAGATTCTGCCGCCCATGGGGACCGCCACCCGCAAGTTCATCGAAAACCTGCAGGCCATCCCCGACCTCGTCGCCAAGCGGCCCGACGCCGACACGCTCCAGGAGTCCCTTCTGAAAAAGCTCGAAGACCCCTCGGTAAGCGTTTCGAGCATGCATATCCCGCTCCTCAAGCTGCAGGCCGCCTCGACGATGACGCCCATCCCCCTGAAGCCCTACACCGATACCTCAGAGATGGTCGACTTGGCGAAGGTGCCCGCCAAGCGACAGGTTTGACGCTTCTTTTTGTCTGACTCCCATACCGTCATATGCCAACGGTCGACGGCGTCGACGTGTCAGACATCGATGACGAGACGCTTGCCGCGGTCTACGGGCGCTTCGAAGAAAAACAGCAACGCATTGCCGAGAAACGTGAACATGCGTGGAACCGGAAGCTTCGGGAACAGTTCGAGCGACGCCAGGATCGTTTGGCCCCGCACGTCAATCTTTTCTTCCTCGCCTTTTTGGGCATCCCCGTCCTCGCGCAATACCTGGGATTTTGGTGGCCCTACCCCTATCAGATGTATTCCATCATCATCATCCATGAAGTGGGCCATTTCGTCTTTGGCACCCTGTCCTGGGCCTTTGGACTCTATGACAAGACGCTCGCCTACGCCGGCGGCAGCCTCCTCCAACTGTTCGTCCCCCTTGCCAGCTTCGTGCTCCTCGCCCGCAACCCCCGCACCTACCTCGTCGCCAGCCTCTTCCTCTTGGCCCTCGGCCTCGACGTCATGGATGTCGGCGCCTACATGGGCACGGCATTGGAGCCGTGGGGGATGACGAGCTACTATGGCGCCCTCCGCGGACAACGCGGCGACATGAAGAACCTCGGGCTGAAGCCCGAGGTTTCACCCAACGAACACCTTCTGGGTG
>CAYUFO010000067.1:0-8451 GCA_964443985.1 uncultured archaeon
GGACGGTTGAGGCGGCTGCACGACAGCCTGCAAAACGGCGCAGAACAGAGCCCCTTCACCCCCGCTGAAACCGCCATTCTTATAGGGTATCCGCGTAATATACTTCCTTCCCCGCAATGCACGAAAACACAACGGTTCTCGAATGACGATGGCCAAGAAGCACGACGTCAAAGACATCAAGGCGGCGCCAGCCGGACGATTGAAGATAGAGTGGGCGCAAAACCACATGCCCGTCCTCATGCAGATACGCGAACAATTCAAGAAGAAGAAACCCCTCAAGGGCGTGACGGTCGGCTTCGCCTTGCACGTCACCAAGGAGACTGCCGTCCTCGTCGAAACGCTTCGGGCGGGCGGCGCCCAGGTCGCCATCACGGGCTGCAACCCCCTCTCGACGCAAGACGACGTCGCCGCCGCGCTCGCCAAGGCGGGCGTCAACGTCTACGCATGGCGCGGCGAGACCAACCGGGAATACTACGAGAACATCAACCGCGTCCTCGACCACGCGCCCGACGTCACCATCGACGACGGCGCCGACCTCATCTTCATCATCCACAAGAAGCGCCGGGAGCTCCTCGACGTCGTGCGCGGCGGCTGCGAGGAGACCACTACAGGCATCATCCGATTGCGGGCCATGGAGGCCGACGGCGCGCTCGAGTACCCCGTCATGGCCACCAACGATGCCGCCACCAAGCACCTCTTCGACAACCACTACGGCACGGGGCAGTCCACCATCGACGGCATCCTCAGGGCGACGAGCATCCTGTGGGCGGGAAAGACCGTCGTCGTCGCAGGCTACGGCCAGTGCAGCCGCGGCATCGCCAACCGGGCCCGCGGCATGAGCGCCAACGTCGTCGTCACCGAAGTCGACCCCGTGCGAGCGCTGCAGGCCGCTATGGATGGCTACCGCGTCATGAAGATGAACGATGCCGCACCCCTCGGTGACGTCTTCGTTTCCGCCACCGGCGACGTCGACATCCTGCGCGGTGCCCACGTCAAGAGGATGAAGTCGGGGGCCGTCATCGCCAACAGTGGCCACTTCAACTGCGAGATAAACATCCCCGAGATAGAAAAGCTCAAAAAGAGCAAGAAGACCATCCGCGACAACGTCGTCAAGTACGAGCTCAACAACGGGCGTCACGTCTATCTGTTGGCGGAAGGTCGGCTCGTCAACCTGGCGGCCGCAGAGGGCCACCCCAGCGAGGTCATGGACATGAGCTTCGCCAACCAAGCGTTGGCGTGCAAGTACGTCTGGGAGCACGACCTCGCCGCCGGCGTCTACCCTATCCCGAAGGCCATCGACGACCGCGTGGCCGCCATGAAGCTCAAGAGCATGGGTATGGGCATCGACGCATTGTCCGCCCGCCAGAAGAAGTACCTCTCAAGCTGGGAAGAGGGAACGTAATATATATAATAGGTAACATCCCATACACAATCCAGGTGAAAAGAAAATGAGTGAAGAAGACACGTTTATCGGCGACTACCTCGGCACCATCGAGGAATTCATGCCGGGAGCCGGCACCTTCATAGACGAAGGAAAGATTTATGCCGCAGCCATCGGAACACAACTCCTCGACCGCGCCAACCACAGCGCATCCCTTCGGGCCAAGCTCCCCCCCGAGCTCTCGCTCGGCGACGTCGTCTACGGCGACGTGTGCGCTTTCCGCAAGAACCTCGTCACCGTCATCGTCAAAAAGATCAAGGGCTACCCCAACGACGTCGACGTCAAGACCGGCATCTTCATCAGCCAGATATCGGACTCCTACGTCGAGAAGCCCGAAGAAGCCTTCGGCATCGGCGACATCGTCCGCGGAAAAATCGTCAAGATGGAGGACTGCATGATAGACATCGCCACCAAGGGAGACGACTTCGGCGTCGTCCTCGCCTTCTGCAAGCGCTGCCGATCCCCCCTGGAGCGCTCCGATAAGTTCAAGGACCGCCTCGAATGCCCCTCCTGCGGCCACCGCGAGGGCCGAAAGATTGCCAAGGACTACCGCAACGTCAACCCAAAGGACCTCTAGGAGGGCAAGCGACATGGACATCACCATCAGAAAGGAGGAAAAGGGCGTCGTAGAGATAGAGTTCGAAGACAAGGTCATGGCCAACGCCTTGCTCGCCGAGCTCCTCAAAAAGGACGTCGACGCCTACGCCAAGGAGAACCATCCCCTGCTGCCCGGCTACGTCCTCCACGTCGAGGCAGCCGACGCGAAAAAAGCGGTCAAGACCGCCGTCGCCGACCTCGAAAAGGACTGGAAGGACCTGAAAACGGCGGTCGAGAAGGCAATCAAGTAAGTGAGCTTACCGTGGCCGACGACGCATCCTCTGACCAGACCGCCGCCGAGGAAGATTCCTCCAAGGGAAAAGCCCCGCACCCCCACCACTGCGCGCGAAAGATTCTCGAAGAGTCCATCGCCATGCCCTTCTTCAGGGACAGCAAGGACCACCTGCCCGCCGTCCTCAACCTCCACGCAGGCATCGTCGACGAGGGAGACCGCTACGAGCTCACCACCGAGATCCCATGCCTCGCCGACGACGCCGTCACCGTCACCGCAGCCGAGAACAGCCTCGACGTCCTCTTGACCCACGACGAGGACGAACCCCAAGGCGTCGACGAGCACGACCACTTCGACGACCCGAGCTTCCACAGCAGCTACTACCTGCCCGACGCCATCGACCCCAACTCCCTCACCTACTCCTTCGTCCGCGGCACACTCAAGGCGTCCGCCAAAAAGAAGCAATGACCCCCAAAAAGAGATCTCCCGTCCTCCGCGACCTCCTCTTCCAAAAGAAGCCCTACGGCGTCATCCTCGCCCTCCACGACGCCAAGCACAAATACCCCACCAAGGTCGCCAAAGAGATCGACTGCACCTACACCCACACCCTCAAAATCCTCTCCGTGCTCAAAGACGAAGGCATCGTCGAATTCAAAAAACACGGCCGTATCAAAGAAGTCCACCTCACCGACAAAGGCGCCAAACTCGCCAAGGCGCTCGCCGACATCGACAACTCATTCCTCTAATCGGTTGCCATGTTTTCTTATATCCTCCCTCACTAGTATATTCATGGAGCTCGTGTCGGTCGCAGCCCTCCTTTTGCTTTTTTGGTTCTTCGCCTCTCTTTACTACATGTATTTCTTCAAACAGCGAAACGAGCAGCTTGAAGGGTTGATTGTCGCCAAAGAACACCGCATAAAGGAGCTTGAAGACGACGTCGAAGACCTCAAAGACCCCACGGGAAGCAAACGGAAACAGGCCTTGGATGATGTCTCTCGTCTTGAGAAGCATGTTGAGGACACGCTGGCGGGGGACCGCCGCGAGTTGATGCAGCGCAGGCATTGGCAGATGCTGGTCGGCGAGGCCCGGGAGAACCGCGAGGACCGCGATGCCGCCAAGCGCGCCGTCTCCGAGCTATCGGCGGAGAAGAAGAAGCTCGAGGACATGATATCCGGCTCGCGCCAGCGCTATCATCGTGGTGAAATCGACGAGGAGAGTTTCAGCGAGATCACCCGCGACCTCCAGAAACGGCTCATCGAATTGGATACCGACCTAGCCGATATCTCCCCTCCCGCCAACGAAGACTGACTATCCATGCGACTGCGGTTGCCTGGCGACGCCGTGGTTGTAGCGCAGCACGGCTTGTCCGCCGGCGTCGACGACGACGTCGAAGTCTGGCGTGCTTCTCGGATTTCTTGGCAGGTAGAGGTAGTAGTCGCTTTCGGCGTGGCGGTCGAGCCAGTCGAAGGTGCCGGTGCCGTGCATCCGGTCAAGCCAGGCGTAAAACGACGCGAACTCGCCGAGGCTGCCGTCGGGGTAGATGCGGTAGAGCCCGGATTCGTAGCGGAACTTGGGGCCCGCGTGCCGCGGTGAGAGCTGCAGGGGGGTGAGGCCGTAGTAGGGAAGGCTGAAGCTCGCGAGGTGGTGGGCGAATACCATGGCGTCTGGGGCAGACTGGCCGAATGCCGTAAGGACCTTGTCTTCGCGCGGCGTGACGTAGAGGACGACGTCGTCGTAGGTGGCAAGGTGGGTGAAGAGGCCCAATACGACCACGGCGGTCACGCCGACGGCGACGAGCGGCCGCACGGATGCTTGGTATCCCCTGTTTCTGAGGGTGCCCGAGAGGCTCGAAAGCACCCCCCACAACCCATAGCCGGCAAGAAGCGGCGTCAAAAGGACCATGAAGTACATGACCCGCCGGTAGCGGATGAAGACGCCGTATGCTGCCCAGTAGGCGAGGGATTCGACGACGAGGAAGGCGAAGAGGGGGAGGAGCAGGTTCAGGGCTCGGCGTCGTTTTTGCACGCTGATGTAGTAGACTGCCGCAACCGAAAGGAGGGCGGGGGCAAGGCCGACGACCGATACGTAGTCCTGGTAGGGTTTCTCCATCTCCAAGAAGAGGTAGGAGTGCACGAGGTCTGCGAGCCGGTCGGCGCCGAAGACGCCCCAGGCGACCGCGACGGCAGCGAGGAAGCCCAGCGTGCCCACGCCGAGGAGGATGGCGTCCTCTCGCAGCCGGTGGTCGAACAGAAGCGAGAAGAAGACGAACAGGAAGGTCGCGGCGATGGCGAGCAGGGTGGTGTTGACGTGGGTGTTGGCGAGGGCGGCGAAGACGACGAGGGCCGGGAGCGCGGTGCGCACGTCGTAGTATTTTGACGCGAGCAGCAGCGTGAGGTAGACGATGAATAGCAGCGAGCCGAAGGCGACGGGAACGAGGTACGAGGGGCCCAGGAGCGTGTAGTTGCTGATGGCGAATGGCGTTGCGGCAAGGACGCACAGGGCCGCGCTCCCCGACTGGTAGAGGCGGCGGGCGAGCGCGTAGAACCCGAGCCCGAGCGCGGCGTAGACGAGGGGGGGCAGATAGATTGACAGGTCAGCGAGGCCAAGGCCGCTCAAGAGCGCGGCGAGCGCCGTGAAGATGTGGCTGCCCCGGGGATAGTAGATGGCCCCCACGTCCCCGTAGGGGGAGCTAAACGAGACGTCGCCGGTTTCCAGTATGGCATCGGCGATGCTTATCACCAGCCAAGAATCGGCGTGGAAGGGCATGCCCTCCTGCGCGTGGGCGAGGCAGACTAGGAGGAAAAGAAGAGCGCTGAATGCGAGACCGGCAATGACGCGGGCGCGGGAGGTGGCTTCTTCCATGCTGCGGATACTTCCACTCGTGGTTATTGGACGGTGAACTGGATGACGGCAGACGAGCTCATCGCGTTTGCGTGGGCATCGCGGCACCTGACGTAGTACGTGTTGATGCCTGGCTGGGCGGTGACGACGGTGAAGTGCTGGGTGGTCTGGCCGGTCGTCGAGAAGGGCGTCATGTCCCCGTACTCGGCGTCGCTTAGGCTGTAAGCGCACGTACCTGGTTCGTTGGTGGTGATGCTCATCGTCTGGGTGGCAGAGCTCACCGTCCCCTGGGGCAGGGGGTTGCTGGTGACCGGTGGCTGCGTGTCGACCGTTATCCCCCAGGAGAGCATCGTGCCCATGGTGTTGCCTGCATCGTCCCGGCAGAGGACGTACAGTGTCGTGGTTCCCTCCTCGAGGACGATCTGTCTCGTATGGATTCGTGCATCGCCTTCGAGTGGATATTGCATATCCGCGTATCCGGTGCGCTCCACGTCCCCTCGGCACACTGCGTCCTCGTTTGTCACCACCCGCAATTGAATCCCCTGGCTGGTGACGGTTCCCTGCGGCTGGTAGGATTCGATTATCGGCCCCGACACGTCCACGGTGAACTGGATGCGCGCAGACGACGTCATGGCTATGCCGGTGGCAAGGCTCTTGCAGCGCACGTAGAAGACGTGGGTGCCGTCTGCGAGGCTGCTTACCTCCGAGGTGTGCCGGGTCCCCCCCGTCTGCGAAAAGACGCTGTCCATGTTGTCAAACGAGGTATCTCCTGTCGCATACTTGCAGGTCGCCGCCTCGTCGGTCGATATGCGCAGGCGCTGGTTCCTCGATGACACCGTTCCCTCGGGGGAGGGGTTCGATGTCAAGGGGACCCCGCCACCCACTGAGACAGTCAGGGATTCGGCGATGGGCATCTGGTTGCCGAACCGGTCCGTGCAGCTCACATAGAAGACGGTCTGCCCGCCTTCCACCTCGACCGGGGAATAGTGTTCGATGGTGTTTTCGCCGACCGTGAACGCCGACTGCATGGCGTCATACGACTGCACGGTGGTGCTGTACCTGCAGGAGGCTGGTTCGTCGGTGGTGGCGGTCAACACTATCCTCGAGGACGTCTGCACGCCGCGCGGCCCGAGGTCGGTTATGGTGGGGGGTATCGAGTCGCGCTTGACCGTGAGGATCTTTTCGACGACGTTGCCCGCCTGGTCGATGGCGCCGACGGTGATGGTGTTTATGGGATCGCGCAGTTCGACGCTCGTCGAGAACCTCCCCTCTTCGTCGGTGTAGACCTCGATGCCGTTGATGGCGACCACGGAATTCTTCTCGGCCGACCCGTTGACGGTGACGGAGCGGCCTCCGACGGTCTGGTCGTTCGCAGGATGGGTGATGGAAAGCGATGCCTTCGTGTCCAGGGTGATGGTGAGCGTCCTCTCGTAGACGTTGCCCGCGACGTCGACGGCGCGGACGGTGACGTCGTTGGGTCCTTCTGCGAGCGCGACCTCATGGCTGTAGCTGCCGTCCACCGGCTCGATGCCGGTCCCGCCGACCGTGACGTTGACGGGTTCTCCCGCCGACGCCCGGATGGTGTACGTCGGTTCGGGGGTCGCGAGGTCGCCCGCAGGGTCCGTGACGGCGAATGCGACGTCGAGGTCGAGGGTGACGTTTAATTCCTCCGTGCTCGTGTTCCCGAGGGCGTCGGTCGCTTCGACCACGATGGTGTTCTCGCCCTCCGTCAGGGAGACGTTTGTCCGGAAGCTGCCGTCTTGCGTGGGTATCGGTTCCCCGTTGACGGCGACGCCCGCTCCCCGCTGGGTGGCTCCCCGTACCACGAGCGATTCGTTGTTGGTGACCAGCGATTGCGGAGGAGCGGAGACGACGAGCCCCGGGGGGGTGCGATAGACCCAGAAATGGACGTTGTATCTCCTCTCGTCTGCCGTGAGCGAGAGGCTGACATTCGCAGGATAGCGTGTATCTGCCTCAAGTGAGATGCGCTGCTCGCGCTCATGGCGTTCCCCATAGGAGAGGGTCACCCTTCGTCGGTCCGCCTGCCTGCCGTTGACGTACACCCGCACGAAGTACTCTGTTCGCTCATCCTCGTAGCAGTCGACGCCGTAGCGGAAGGTGACGGCGTCTTCGGCCACGTAGTTGGCATACGAGTCGGGCACGAGGTAGAGGACGGAGAACGGCTCTTCCTCGACGCGTCCCGCGCTGCTCCATAGCAGCGTGACGGCGATGCCCACGATGCAGGCGACGATGATGGCCTGCTCATAGAGCACCTGGTCGCTGAAATGAATCTCCTTTTTTCGTGTCAAAGCGACCTTGTCTTCCCGAAGCGACATCGTGCGAAAGCTTATTTAATCCTATATCTATATTAAGGGTATGGAGGAAGAGCAGGAGCTGCGTTTCATCATCTACGGGCTCGGGCTTCTCGGGCTCCTCGCATTCCTCGGCGCCGTCTCCCACGACCTCTTCGGACTCGAATACGAGAACCCGAAGTTCGGGATGATCGACATCTTCATCGCGTTGATGGGTGTCACGCTCATACTCCCAACCCTGCTTTTGAATTTCTCCATGCGGCCCCTCATCATGGTCCTCGCGGTGATGGGCGCTCTCCTTTTGGTGAGCGCGCTCTCCCACGACTTCCTCGGCCTGCACCTTGGGACCAACGAGGTCATCGGCAAGATCGACCTGTTCGTCTCCCTCGTCGGCATCATGCTCTTGATGCCCTGCATCCTCTTCTTTTTTGTCCTCGAAGAGGAGAAGTCTGTGTGGCTCGCCGTTGCGGGCATCTTCCTGTTCTTCGGCGCCCTCACCCACGACGCGCTCGGCCTCACCTTCAACAAGCATCCCGGACGGGGACCCCTCGACGAGATAGTCACCTTTTTCGGCGTCGTCCTGATGTCGCTCTTTTTGCTCATCCGCCTGCACCTCAACCTCGCGCGGGCCCGGCTGGTATTCGTCCTCGGCGCCTTCGTCTTCGCGTTCTTCATCTTCCACGACCTCGTAGGCATCTCGTTTTCCCCCAACACTGCTATCGGCTGGATTGACTCGCTTTTCGCGCTATGGGCTCTGACCCTCATGGTGCCCTATCCCTTGGCCCTCGCAGAGCAGGAGAGGGGACGGTATCATCTGGCCAGACGATGAAACGCGACGAACTCCTCGAGGAGCTCAACTACCTCCTTCTGAAGATAGGCGATGACGAAGTGGATTTCAACTTGAACCGGGACCAACTGCGGGAGTTCCGCGAATCGCTTTCGTCTTTGATTTTGCGCATAGAAAAAGAGGGCATCTGCCCGCATCAGGATTCGACGTAGCTCCACACCCAGCCTGAGGAGACGTGCTC
>CAYUFO010000068.1:0-877 GCA_964443985.1 uncultured archaeon
GGGCCTGTAGCTCAGTTTGGTTAGAGCGCTCGACTCATAGAGCCCCTTTTCTTTAAAAAGAAAAGGTGCTTCCCCTAGAAACGCATAGCGTTTCTGGGCGCAAAAACCGAAAAGCGGTTTTTAGCGTCCCCAAAAGAAAGAATGGGGGAGGAAGAGACTTGAGTTATCGAGTGGTCCGGCGTTCAAATCGCCGCAGGCCCATTTTTTACCCTCGTGGGTTCAAACGCTAGGAATCGCACAGCGATTCCTGCACGCCACGACCTTCGGGTCGTGAGCGTCCCAACAGGCCCAACTGTCACGCCCAGTTGACATGCGAGAGCCATCTTCGGCTCTCGGATTCAATATTTTTCTCAGAGCCTCGATGACTCTGTACCAAGATTATTCGCATTTAGACGTCTTGGGTTAAAACGCTAACATCGCCGGAGGGTGATGTTGCGCGCCAAAACCTCGAAGAGCTTTTGTGTGTCCCAACAGGCCCACTTTATCACTATATTTTTTTGAGTCGTTCGAGCACTTGCCGGATGCTTCTCGAAGAGGTGTTGTTTTTGAACATGAGGGTGACGCCGGTGGCGTCGCCTTCGCGGGGGAGTGTTTTGCCGATGAATTCGAGTCTTTCGTCGCCACCTGCGCCCCGCATGAGGACTTTGGGTTGGGCTTGGGTGCCGTCAAGGGCTCCTGCGAGCTCTGAGACGGCGACGGGTTCGGGCAGGTGGACGGAGACGAGGGGTTTGCTTTTGAGTTTGGCGTAGACGGCTGTCCCCCCCTTGTCGCCGACGATTTGGCGGAAGTGGTGGTTGGTACCCTCGATGCCTTTTATGGCGCCGCCGACTTCGAGGGGCTCGGGGAAGGGGGAGGCGTCTTCCTAGAAGGCTTGCTC
>CAYUFO010000068.1:887-8412 GCA_964443985.1 uncultured archaeon
CTTCCCATGGTGACCATTACCTTTGGGGAAGGACAAAAGGATAAATGCATGGAGTCGATGAAGACCCCTATTCGAGCATTTCGAGGAGTTTTTTTCCGAACGCGGATGCAGCATGCGGGCCGTTCGCCGTGACGATGTTGCCGTCGACTTCGACGTCTGCGCCGGTGTAGGTGGCGCCCCCTTCTTCGAGCATCGCGATCTTGCTCTCGTCTTCGGGCGGCGCCCAGACTGTCGCCTTCTTCCCAGACAATACGCCGGCGTTGGCGAGGATGCCGGGGGCGATGCAGATGGCGGCCGTGGGTTTGCCCGATGCCGCAGAAGAACGCGCAAGGTCAAGGGCAACATCGTCGTCGTAGTAGCCGGCAGAACCGGGTCCGCCGATGAAGGCGATTGCGTCGAAGTCGTCTGTTGAGATATCGGCTAAGTCAACGTCTACCCGTGTCAGTCCGCTCAATTTCCCCGTGGCCTGCGAGACACCCTTGGACACCGTCGACACCGAGACACCCGCATCTTCGAGAATCTTCTTCGGTTCAAAGTATTCCTCGTCGCGAAACCCCCGGGGGGCGACGACCAATGCGATTTTTTTATCTGCACACATCACATCCACCTCCAGATAATGTGGGTGGATGATGAGAACGAAGATATAAAAATGAAGCAGCGACTAACGAAACTTGCTGTAGCGGCGCAGAAGCTTCGAAATCCTTTCGGCAATCTCTTTTTCGAGACTCCCCTCATCGACGAGCCGGCCAAGGTAGTCGTTGGCTTCCTCGATGCCAAGCTGGCCGGCCTTGTTGACGACGGTGGCGTGGATGATGCTTCGGTTGTCCTCGTTGGCAGACGCCTCGAGGATGTCGCCGAGATCGAAGCGGAAGTACTTTTCCCGGCCCATGTCCAAAAGCCTTCGGCGGTCGGTGCCCTCGTTGCTCCAGTTGTGCTTGGGCTTCGTGGAGCGCGCCTTGAGGAACTGCTGTCCGAATTTCCGTCTTTTCGCCAACGTCGGTCACAGAGATATTGAGATGAAGCTTTTGGGAGTATCGCTATATAAACCCGTTTGCGCGGCCGTGCACGTCTTTTATAGCTGTGAGCCCATCTCTAATCCAGGGTGATACGCCATGGCATCTGCTAAGAAAAAGGCCAAAAAGGAATCAGCATCAAAGAAAAGGACTACAAAGAAGTCGGCCAATAAGACCGCCGCAAAAACGGTGAAGAAAAAGACGACTGCATCCAAACGCACGGCATCGAAAGCCAAAAGAACGGTTAAGCGGACAGCTGCTGCAAAGAAGAAATCCGTTGCTCGAAAGACGACGAAGAAGACGAATGCAGTGAAGCGGACGGCCGCAAAGAAGGCGAACTCGGCAAAGAGGACCGCGGCCAAAAAGAAGAAGACCTTGAACAGGGCGGCAAGAAAGTCGACGTCTCAATCCAAAAAACAATTGCAAAAAGATATTTCTGCAGCCAAAAAGAAGGCCCAGGCAGAGTTCAAGAAAGCCCGCGCCAAACTCACCAAGTCGGAAAAGGAACTGCGCGCATACATCGAAAAGAACCCAGACCAGGCACGGGCCGTCGCTGTGGGGCTCGGCACCGCGGTCTCGGCCGCCATCGCCGCCGCCGTCATGAGCCAGAAGAAAAAGGCAACGTAATCGAGTGAGGCAAGAAGTGGGAGGAGTGGTTTCAGCGCAGCTTTGCGCACTTATCGTCGGTGCATTGCTTCTGATGGGCAGCGTTGCCGCCGTCGAATGCCCGCCCGGGTTCGCCTTCCACAGGATGAGCGGGGTGGGCTGTGTGCAGGAGGACTGCAACGACCGCCCCCACGCGCATTGGAGCTATGTCAAGGCGTGCATCTGTTCGGCGCACGACAACATCGACGACCCCGAAGAGGACCGGTACAGCAAGGCCTGCTATGAGCCCGTCGACTACGAGAGTTTCGACCGGGAGAAATGCAGCATCCACTGTCCGGGAAGCATCTTGACTAAATGCATCCTCCCCACTGAATTGTGTCCCGGCGAGACGACGACCACCTCCACCATCGTCACCACTTCCATCGTCTACGACAGCCCCGAGCATGAGGAATGCGATAAGCAGTATCGACGCGAAGATGAGCCGCACCTCATCGGCTTCATAAACGCCAACGGCGAATGCGTGGGGGGCTGCGAGCTCGGCTGGGAGATGAGCGCCGAGGGATGCGTGTCCTGCGACAAGGTTTGCGAGGACGAGCCGGGAACGGAGTATTCCCCCGAAGACAGCGACGTCAACGACTGCGAGTGCGTGAAGACCCCCGAGGCAGAGGAGCAATACATCGAGCGCACCATCAACCAGAATCTCGCCGACTACCTCGCCCAGAAGAACGCCATCCTCGGCGACATGAACGGCCTCATGCGGCGCGCCGACCTCATCATGCAGGCCTTGCGGGAGGCCGAATGGCTTGCCGCCCATGGCACCGACGAGGAGAAGGAGCAGGCGAAAAAAGACATCGAAAAGCTGAAGGGTGAACAGGCCGAGCTCATGGCGGAGTTCGAAGAGCGCACCGACAAGCTCTACGAGATACTTGCCAACCTCCACGGCCTCTTCCCCGACTACGAAAACCGAGACGCCTATGAACGTTATCTCGGCATCCTCAAGGGAGAGCTCGACATGACTAAGCTCAACCTCGCCCTGCGGGCCGGCGACCGAAAGACCTTCGACGAGACGTTGCGGGCCGTCCGCCAGAGCCCCGCCTACGAGAGCCAGGCACTCACCGCCAATGCCTTCCGCCAGCTCATGGACGGCGACACCCGCACCGCGCTCGCATCAGCGCGTAAAGCCCTCCTAGACGACCCCGACAACGCCATCGCACAGCACCTCATCGAGAAGATCGAACTCGCCTACCTGCAGCGCATCCGCGATAAAATTGCCGGCGAGCAATCGAAGACGAGCAAGCTCTTCAACGACAAGCTCAACAAGCACGGCGAAGCGGGCATCGGCAGCCTCCTCATCGACATCGCCACCACCGGCGTCGGCGAATCGTTTTCCGCCATCGCCGGCTACTACGACGTCCTCGGCGACCTCCAGGACGTCCAGATAGACGAAGCCTCGCGTCAGGTGGCGGGCATCAGGCTCATCGAAGACCTCCGCGGCCGCGGCGTGTCCTTCGAGCAGATGAACAACCTCGACGTCGACGCCGTCAAGGCCCTCATCAAGGAGCACTACGGCCGTGACCTCTCCGACGACGAGGCGAAGAAATTGCGCCAGCGCATCTACGACGGCTACCGCAACCTCGACGTCAACGCCATCCGCAACGGCGACCCCACCCAATACGACGTCGACGTCGGCCGCGACTACTTCGACACCGACGTCCTCGAGTTCAACGAAGCCGATCTCCTCAACCGCCAGTTCTCGGCGTGGGACACGTTTTTGACGTTCGCGCCGTCCGCGCAGCTGGGCAGATTGGGCAACACCGCGCTCGCCGCCGAGCTCGGCCTCACCTCGACGAGCACCGTCCAGCAAGGCCTCCAGGGCGTCCTCAGGATAGAGCGGCTCGGGCAATCCATCTACCAGACCCGCGAGGGGGCCGCCGTCATCGACAGCCTCTACAAGCTCAACGGCTACCAGAAGATGGTCGCCGACACCATCAAGGGATACGTCGGCGAGACCGCGTATGCCGCTGGCAGCGCCGCCATCTCGACGGCCTTGAACGAGCTCACCGCCCCCCAGAAGAAGAAGCTACAGGAAGAGCTCACCAAGATGAGCGACCACTTCCTCGGCGCTGACGCCACGGCGGGCATCCAGGCGACCGCCGCCTCGATGCAATCCATCTTCAACTTCGTCGGCCTCAACCAGCAGGCCATCATGCGCGGCGCCTTCGGCGTCCAGCAGCGAGAACAGATGAGCAACCGCATCCGAGGAGAACTCAACCGTGAAAGCAACATCCTCAACAACCGCGGTGTCGCCCAAGCCTCAGGTGGGACGCGGAACTTCCAGGAGTTCCAGACCCAGGTGTCCAAGAATCCCGACATGCTCGACGACATCGACGACGCCCAGAGAACCCTCTCAAGCTTCACCCAGGAGAACGTCCCCCGCCGCAGGAACCTCCTCGCCCAGGCCGACGCCACCTTGTCGGCTCAGCGCCGGGCGGCCCAATTATTGCAGCAGGGCGACACCCGCGGCGCCCAGCGGGCCTTCAACGAATTCAGGAACGGCCAAGACGCCCTCAACCAGCTGCGCGGCCACACCCAGCGTCGCATGGGGACGCTGAACACCCTCATGAACCAGTACGCCGACCTCGCCAACAACCCTCCCGACGACAAGGCCGTCCTCGCCGCCGTCCAGGGCTATCTTGGCAGCCAGATGGCCGCCGCGCAAAACCAACAGGGCGACGACGTCAAGCGCACCCAGCAGCTCCTCGGCGTCATCCAAGCGGGGCTTTCGGAGAACATCCCGAAATGAAACGCGTGCCTTTCGTCTTACTTGCCGTCATGGCCCTTGCATCGAGTGTTAGCGCCTACTCGGCCGAGACCGCGGGCATCACCCTCGAATACGGCAAGGACTGGCGCATCAGCGAAAAATCGCAGCAAGGCCTCGTCATCACCCACATCGACAACCCCGGCAACGTCCTGCTCGCCGTCAACTGGGTGCCCGCGCAGGGCACCGCCCAGGAGGCGGCAAGCATCTACAAGGAGAAGCTCGAGGTCTTCGGCGCCGAAATCGAGGAGCTCGAAGGCAAAGCCATAGGCGAGCTCACCACCGTCCGCTTCGCAAGCCGTCTGCCGGCAAGCAGCATCGTCGTCCTCCACGACTTCTTCACCTCTGGCGGCAGGCTCTACCACGTTTCCTTCACCGCCGACGAAGACGACTTCATCGCCTACGCAGCGTCGGCCGACGACGTCATCGCCGACATGGAATTGTCGGGGGCCTCCATCGCCGAGCAATTCAGCCTCGAGCTCGAAAACGACCCGACGGCTTCGGTCAACGACGAAGAGGAGGGCTGGCTGTGGTGGCTTTTAGGTGGCGGCGCCATGCTCCTCATGGTTACGGGAGTCTTCGCGCTCATATTCCTCGTCGTCTTCATCCTGCTTCGACGCCGAAGGAAAAAACAAAAACAAAAAACGGCTTCCTCGATTTCACAGCAACCACCATCTCCTCCCCCCCAACACCCGTCCGCCCTCGAACCCGAAACCAAAACCCACGTGCACGAGCCCCCAGCACAAGATCCATCACTCCAGCAGCAAGGATTCAAGTACTGCACGTCCTGCGGCGCAAAGATAGCCGCCGACGCACAATACTGCACCGAATGCGGAGCCAAACAATAAGCCATTGCGTTGGTTGTTCCTTTCTTGATGATTTATTAATCGTGTAAACATATATGATTACAAGATGATTTCCGTCAACGTCCGCGTCCCCGAAGGACTCGTCAAACCCATTGACGCCTGGGTCAAGCAAGGAAAATTCGCAAGCCGAAGCGACGCCATCAAATCAATGATCGCCTTCTACGAGGAACGGGAAAAAACCCGCCAATTTCTAGCCATGCTCGACGAAGAATCCGAATTTGCAGAAAAACACCCAGAAAAACTGATACCCCTCGACGACCTCTAAAATGGGGTACATCGTCACCCTCACCCCCAGGGCGGCAAAAAACGCCCGAAAACTATCGGCCGAAGTCAGAAAAAGGATAAAGAGCAAACTCAAACAACTCGAAGAAAACCCCGAACGAATCGGCCAATCGCTCACCGGCACCCGCTACCACAAAACCCGAATCGGCGACTACCGAGCCATCTACCACATAAAACGAAACGAAAAACGCATCAACGTCGTCTACGTCGGCCACCGAAGCACCGTCTACGACGACTTCCAAAAATTCCTCTAAACCCCTTTCCCCCCTACACTGGAGTGAACCCTTGTTGGTGTACATTTAGTTGGGTTGGTAGGGGTTTTATTTGTTTCGTTTTTTTGCGTTGTGTTTTGTTCGTGTTCGATCGGTGTTTGGTAGCCGATTGAGCCGTGTAGTCTTTTGGTGTTGTAGACGCCTTCGATGAAGGCATGTATGTTTGTGTATGCGTCTTCGTAGTCTTGGTATTCTTGTAGGTTCACCTCTTCATGTTTTAGTGTTTTCATGAAGCTTTCGGCAAAAGCGTTGTCGTAGGGGTTGCCGCGTCGGCTCATGCTGGGCTTTATGCCCTAGTCTTTTAGTTTTGGGTTGTAGTCGTGGCTGGCGTATTGTACGCCTTGGTCGCTGTGGTGTATCAAGCCGGATAAGTCCATGCCTTGGCGGGTTTGGAGTGATTCGTCCAAAGCCACCAAGGTTAGTTCTTTGTCGAGGTAGTTGCTGAGGCTCCAGCCGAGGACCCGGCGGCTATAGACATCCAAGACTGCCGCCAGGTAGACGAATCCCTGCTCCAAGCGGATGTAGGCGATTTCTGCAAGGACCATAAAGAGGGATACGAGTAGGACCATATCAGGGGGTGCGGGGGTGTATGGGATCGATTTGGTAGAGGAGGGGATATTTTTATAGGACTATAGCACTATAGTTATGTGGTGCAAGCCATGTCTACGACGATACAAGTAGAGGGCGCCACGAAGGAGCTCCTCGAACACCTGAAGCGGAACACGAAGGCGAGAAGCTACGACGAGGTCATCCGGGCGCTCGCCGTCAAGAAGGGAAAGAGCCTCTACGGCAGCCTCGCCGGCAAGCGGAAGGTATCCAAAAAGACGCTCCTTTCGGACCTACGGGACAAGGAGGACCGATAATCCCGTAGCCCTCACAATGACTGAAACCCGGTTCCTCGTCGACTCGAGCGTATGGCTCGCTTACTTCCTCGGCCAAAACGAGAAAGCCAGCACCCTCATCGACGCAGACGACAATCTCCTCTACACCTCCGTCATCTGCCTGCACGAGGTCAGCCGAAAGCTCAGCCGGCTCGGAAACACCACATCCCAGATACGAAAAGCACTCAGCTTCATCAGCGAAAACAGCCTCGTCATCCCCGTCGACGACGCCATCGCGGAAAAATCCGTCAGCCACTGCCTGAAATCGGGACTCCACACCATCGACGCCCTCATCTACGAAACCGCACAACAAAACGACTGCATCCTCGCGACCGCAGACAACGACTTCAAGAAACTAGACAACGTCGAATTGCTATAAGTTCAAGAGAATCTAACCACTTATCAATTCAGCTCTTCGATAACATCTCTTAGCCAGATCTTCTCGTCCGCCATTTTGGAAGGTCCTTGCGAGATACTGCCAATCATCTAAACCATGAAGATGTAATCGATCGATGGGAAGTGCTTCCAGCTCATATCGCTTCATATCGCCAAAATCCCCCGCCCTTGGTGGAGGATGTTTCTCCCCCCCCCTCAACACACCAGTTTGATGAAGGGTGGTGCTGACAACTTGGCCATCGATTGTTTTTACTGTGGGAACGACAAGGAGGGTTGTGGGGGGCAGTCCCTGAGATTCCCGCCATTCATTGGCACGATGCGTATCACCAAGCGTTTCAAGGGTGGAACACGTAACATCGGTTGCGGGATCAGCCACTGAATGAGTGAAATA
>CAYUFO010000069.1:0-8387 GCA_964443985.1 uncultured archaeon
CGACAGCATCGTCTACGCCAAGGACCTCCTCGCCGCAGCCCCCGGCGCGCGGACCATCTACGTGCTCTCCGACTTCGCGGGCGGCTCGGCGACCGCCGCAGAGCTCGCCAAAGCCATCGCCCGCGCCAATGGCATCACCGTCAAGTTCATCCAAGTCGGCACGCCCGCCCCCCGCAACCTCGCCGTCACCAGCGCATCGGCGGCCCGATCCCTCACCGACAGGAACCGGATCATCGTCTCGGCGACCGTCGCCAACTACGCCGACGCCGCCGTCCAAGCCGAGGTCGCCGTCGACGTCTACGAGCGCAGGCTCGCCTCGGAGACCCGCCAGATTCCAGCCGGCGACGAAGCCTTCTTCTACTACCAGCTCGGCGTCGGCGGCGAGGAACTGCCCCTCGAGCTATCCGTCACCCCCGGGGGAGACCTCGCCGTCGACGACAGAGCCTACGCCGTCGTCCCCCCAGTCGCCCGCCACCGCATCCTCCTGCTAACGGCGTCGGGCCGCGACCGCTACCTGCGCTACGTCCTCGAATCCCAGGCCACCAACGACGTCGACGTCGCCTACCCGCCCATCGTCCCCTCCTTTGAGGGCTACGACCTCGTCGTCATCGGCTCCGTGCCCGAAGACAAGCTCCTGCCCGGCACCATCAACACCCTGACCGGCCGTGTACAGGCAGGCACCAACCTCATCGTCGTGGCCTCCGACGCGATTGCCTCGCTCGGGGAAGGCCCTCTCGCTCCCCTGCTGCCCGTGACGCTCGGTGAGAGAAGGTCCCAGGACCTCCCCCTGCGCAAAGCCCAGGAACACGAGATACTCACCGATGTCTCGCTTCGAAACATCGTCGTGAAAAACCACCTCGACACCTCCCCCAAGGCGAACGCCTCGAGTCTCATAGCCGCAGGCAACGCCACCCTCATGAGCGACTGGCTGCGGGGAGAGGGCACTGTCGTCTACCTTGGCGTCAACCCCGACCCAGACTGGAGCAACTTCCACCACAGCGCATCGTATCCCGTATTCTTCGCCAAACTCGTCGACGTCGTCAACCGCGACCGCAACGCCCCCACCGAATTCAGCCTCACGACCGGCGAGCTCCTCTCGCTTGCCGCCCCCTACAACGTGACGACCCCGCAGGCGGGCGTCGTGGAGAGCGGCAGCCTACTCCTCGACGAGACCGGGTTCTACCGCATAGCGCTCCCCGACGGCCCGCGCATCGTCGGCGCGAGCCTCCTGTCCGAGCGGGAATCCGACCTCGCCCCCGGCGACATCGCCGAAGACGTGGGCGTCGTCGACGTCATCGTCGAGGACCTGGAGCCCGTCACCCGATACTACTACTGGGCGCTCGCCGGCTTGGGAGTCCTCCTCCTCTTCGTCGAGGCTCGGCTCTACCATGCGAGGGGGATGCTATGACGGCGGCAGACACCCTCCTCTCCTGGCTTGCGAGCGCCAACCAGGTCGCCTTCGAGCGCACCTGGCTTCTTGCCGCCATCCCAGCGCTCGGCGTGCTCCTCTACCTCGTGGTGCGAAAGGGCGGCCTCACCACAGCCAAGTCCGGCTACCTGCTGCGGCGCCTCCTCCTCGTCGCCCTCCTCGTCGCGGCCATGGCCGGTCCCTACCTCCTCGACCACGCCCTCCTCCCCCGGGAGCTCCCCATCACCCTCCTCCTCGACAGCTCTGCGAGCATGGACGTCTACCCCGCCCTCCCCCGCGATGCCGAGCTCCTGCGAGGCGAACTCGAATCGCTTGCCCGAAACCTCTCCGACGCATCCGTCGACGTCACGCTCAACACGTTCAGCCGCGGCAACGCCACCGGCATCGGCGACATCCTCTACAGCCACGCCGTCGCATCGCAGGCCTCCAAGGACATCTACTTCCTGCTCACCGACGGCCAGAACAACCGCGGCCGCCCACCCCTTGACGTCGCCCGCGCCCTCGGCCGCGCCAACGCCACCGTCGACGTCATCGCACCGCCCGCACCCGAGCGCGAGGTCTACATCGCAGCCATCACCGGGGAATCCAAGGTCCCCCTCAAAGCCGACTTCGACATCGTCGTCGAGGTCGCCAAGCCCTCTCCCGGCCCCGTCAACTACCGGATAGCGATTGCAGTGGACGGTGCCAAGCGGTACGGGGAGCAGAAGACCCAGACCGAGGAGCGAGCCCACTTCCCGCTGACCCTCTCGTTTGCCGAGGTCGGCATCCACGAGATAACCGCAGAGATTGTCCCCAGCCGCGAGACCGAGGACACCCTCGCCGAAAACAACGTCCACCACAAGAGCGTAGAGGTCATCGAGAAGCCCCGCATCCTCGTCATCGTCGGCAACCATACCAGCTCGCCGCTCGTCAGCATACTCGACGACCTCTACAACGTCACCGTCACCCGTTCGCCGCCCCTCTCGGAGCTGCCCGACTACAACGCCATCGTCGTCGACAACGTCCCCACCACCCAGATGGTCCGCGGACTCACCGACCGCCTGCGAAGCTACATCCTCGACGGCAACGGCGTCTGGGTCGTCGGCGGCAAAAACAGCTATGAATACGGCGGCTACCACAACAGCGCCTTCGAGAACCTGCTGCCCGTCCGCTCCACCCCCAAGCCCAAAGAGCTCAGAAAGCCCATCGCCGTCGTCTTCCTGCTCGACGTCAGTAACAGCTTCTCCTACAGCCCCGACCCCCAGACCCGCGAAACCAAGCTCGACGTCGAGAAGGCCATCGTCCTCAAGATGATGAAGGACCTCAAAGACGACGACCAAGTCGCCGTCATCGCCATGAACGCGGGCACCTTCGCCCTCACCGACGGCCTCGAACGCTTCGGCGACATCCGCGAGCGCATCCAGGACCGGATACTGCAACTCGTCCCCGCAGGCGGCACCATCATCGGCGAATCGCTCGACACAAGTCACAAGCTTCTCGCCCCCCGCGGCGAAAAGAAATTCCTCATCGTCATCAGCGACGGCGTCTACTCGCGAAGCCAGCAGAAGAACTCCCTCGACAAGGTCGCCGCCCTCGCCGACATCGGCGTCAAGACCTACGCCATCGGCCTCGGCTTCGACACCGACGAATACTACATGAGCCAGCTCGCCAAGTCCGGCAACGGCCTGTACCTCAAGCCCGAAGGCTACCAGCGCCTCAAGCTCGAATTCGGCCAGGAAGCCGAAGACCAGGCCACCGACGCCACCGCCGTCGACATCCGCGACCAATACCACTACATCACCCGCGAGCTCGCCCTCCCCGACCAAGCCATCGCCGACTTCAACAAGGTCAACGACAAGGCGAGCGCCCGCGTCCTCGTCACCGCCCAAGGCGACCAGCCCATCCTCACCGTCTGGCAGTTCGGCCTCGGGCGCGTCGCCGCGCTCGCCACCGACAACGGCCTGCAATGGGCCCCCGACCTCTACGAAGCCGACCAGGGGCGCCTCGTCGCCGGCATCACCAACTGGGTCATCGGCGACATGGAAAAGCACAAGCCAGTCCGCATCGAATCCGTCGACGGCAACGTCGGCGCAGACATAGTCGTCGGCCTCGTCGCAGAGACCCGCCCCACGCTCCTCGTCGAACACCCCGACGGACGCACGGAGACCCTCCCCCTGCGCCGCCTGGACGCCGAGCGCTACGAGGCCGTCCTCCCCGCCACCGACGCCGGCTTCTACCGCCTTCTGGCCACCACCCCCGACGGCGCAGACGACGTCGGATTGCTCGCCGTCAACCCCCCCCGCGAGCATCTGCGCATCGGCGCCGACGAAGACATCCTCGCAAGCCTCGCATCGCTCGGCAACGGCAGGCTGTACGCAGCCGACGACCTCGCACGCCTCAAGGAGGACCTCGTCAGCCGGGCCCGCGACCAGGTCGCCCTCGAACAGACGACCAAGCGGCCGCTGTGGCATCTCTTCCTCGCCTGCGCCCTCGCCTACTACTTCATCGACGCGCTCGTCATGCGCGTCCGCAGGCTCTTCAAGGGACGCTAGTCTTTTTATTAATCCCCGCATCTATGTGGTTACCGCAGATGGCAAAGAAACTCTGGGCGGGGCGCTTCAGCCGCGACCTCGACGACGAGGCGCTCGCCTACACGTCGTCGGTGGACACCGACGCCGCGCTCTTCCACGCCGACGTCTGGCTTTCGGCCGCCCACATCGCCATGCTCGCACGAAAGGGCATCATCACGAAAAAGAACGCCCGCGCCATCACCCGCGCCCTCGCCGACATACAAAAGGACTACGAGAAGGGTCGCTTCCGCCTTTCTGCCGGCCTCGAAGACGTCCACCTCAACATCGAAGCCGCCCTCGAAAGCCGCCTTGGAGCCGACGTCGCCGGCGTCCTGCACACGGCCCGAAGCCGAAACGACCAAGTGGCCACCGACCTGCGCATCGTCTTGCGCGAGCACGTCCTCGACCTCCAAGACGAGGCCTCCGCCCTCGCCAAGGAGCTGCTCGGACTCGCCCACCGCCACCGCGACACCCTCATGCCCGGATACACCCACCTGCAACAGGCCCAGCCGATAACGCTCGGCTTCTACTTCTGCGCCCACGCGAGCGCCCTCATGCGGGACCTCGGCCGCCTCGGCGACGCCTACGCGCGCATCAACCACTGCCCCCTCGGCGCCTGCGCGCTCGCGGGCACCAGCCACCCAGTCGACCGCCGCCTCATCGCCCGGCTCCTCGGCTTCGACGACGTTTTCGAGAACGCCCTCGACGCGACAGGCAGCCGCGACATCGTCTGCGAGTCCCTCGCCGCCCTCGCCATCCATGCCGTCTGCCTGAGCCGGATGGCAGAGGACCTCGTCCTCTGGAGCACCGCCGAGTTCGGCTTCGTCGAATTCGACGACGCCCTGACCACCGGCTCCTCCATCATGCCCCAGAAGAAGAATCCAGACCTCCTCGAACTCATGCGGGGGCGGACCGGCCGGGCGACGGGCGCCCTCGTCCAGGTCCTCATCGTCCTCAAGGGACTGCCCACGGGCTACAGCCGCGACCTCCAAGAGGACAAGGTCCTGCTCTTCTCGTCCTACAAGGACGTCACTGCCTCCGTCCGCCTGATGGGGGCCATGCTCAAGACCGCCCGCTGGCGCAAAGGCGCCCTGGCCCGGGCCGCGCAGGGCGACGGCTTCGCCACGGCCACCGAGCTCGCCGACGCCCTCGTCCGCGACAAGGGCATCCCCTTTCGCACCGCCCACGAAATCGTCGGCTCGCTCGTCGGCCACCTCGCCAAAAAGGAAACCGACCTCACCGACGTCGACGAGGCCGCCTCCTTCCTCGCACGCCATGACGTGGCCTTCGACGCCGCAGAGCTCTCCCGCATCCTCGACGCGCGGGCGGCGATCGAGGCGAAGACGAGCCTCGGCGGCACGTCTCCGACCTCGGTGGCGCAAACCGTCCACCATCTGAAGAAGGAACTCGGCGGCTATAACCGGATTGCGTCTGCCCGCAGGAGAAAAATCGCGAACGCCCGCAAGAAGACCGCCCTTGCCCTGCGCTAATCTCCCGAAATGACCAGTTCCATTCTCCGGCCTGTCCTGTCATAGGCGGCGACGTCCGCTCCGTTCCGGTAGGGGTATCGGACGATGAGGTGGACGTCACCCGACCTCGCAAAATAGGAGAGGTCCTGGTCGCTCGGCCGAAAGCTCCGCCCCGGATGGCTGTGCACCGACCCCACGATGGAGCGGTCAATGGGGATCATGTCGAGTCGGGTCTCGGCGAAGTCCTCGCCGTAGACGGAGGCGGGGATGACGAGGACCTCGGTGATGAGGCGGCCTTCGGCCCGAAGCTGGCCGGTGAACTCGCGGGGATGCAGCTGCGAGGACACGCCGAGGATGAAGGCTAGCGCCGTCTCCCTGATAGCGTATCCGCCCTCGTCTTTCATGGTCGGCCGCAGTCCTCGATGACGGCAAGGAGCTCGGACAGGCGGCCGATGACGTAGTCTGGGGTCTCACGCTCGCTTGCGGGCTCGCGGCTCGCCTGATGCTTTCGAAGGATCTGGACCGACGTCATGCCCGCGATGTTGGCGCCGAGGATGTCTTTGTCGAGGCGGTCGCCGACCATGAGAGCCTGGTCGGGTTTGCAGTCGAGCTCGGATAACCCGTCGAAGAAGGCGGTCGTCTCCGGCTTCTCTTTGCCCTCGGACTCCGAGATGACGACGGCGTCGAAGAAGTGCTGCAGGCCGAGGCGGATGAGCTTCTCCCACTGCTTGACGGCGAGGCCGTCGGTGATGACGCCGAGCCTGACGCCCCGGTCGCGCAATCCGATGAGGGTGGGGACGGTGTCTGGGTAGGGGACGAGGTAGGCGGTTTTCGTGGCATGGTAGGCGACGATGCCCGCTGCCACGAGCCGGGCGTCGCCTTCGCGGCCGAAGCCTTCGAGGAGCTCGTCATAGTGGTGGCCGTAGTTGGAGCCCCGCATCTTGACGATGGCCATGAGCCGGTCGTAGGCGTCGTCTTCGTCGGCGTCGAGGCCCGATTCTATCATGGCGCGGACGGCGTTCCTCCGGCTGGCGTCTGCGAGGCGTCTGGTGTCGAAGAGGGTGTTGTCGATGTCGAAGAAGGCGGCGCAGATGTCGGTCATCGTTGAGGGTGTCTTTTTTAACGTCTTGGCTACTAATCTTTTGTTGACGTTAAAATATGGATTGGGGAAAGCGACACATCATATCCATCAACGACTTCTCGAAGGCCGACATCGACTTCGTCCTTGACAAGACCGCCGTCATGGAGGGTCTTTTAGCCGACAACCTTGCCAGCCACCTTCTTGAGGGCAAGATCCTCGCCCTCCTCTTCTTCGAGCCCTCGACGCGCACCAAGCTCTCATTCGAGACGGCGATGAAGCGCTTGGGCGGCCAGGTCATCGGCTTCTCGTCTTCTGAGGCGACGTCTTCGACGAAGGGCGAGACCATCGCCGACACGCTGCGCATCGCCGCGGGCTACGCCGACATCCTCGTCATGCGCCACCCCCTCGACGGGTCGGCGCGCCACGCCGCCTCCTTCATCGACAAGCCCCTCATCAACGCGGGCGACGGCTCAAACCAGCACCCCACCCAGACGCTCCTCGACCTCTATACCATCAAAAAGGAGTTCGGCGCCATCGACGGCCTCAAGCTCGCCTTCGTCGGCGACCTCAAATACGGACGGACCGTGCATTCGCTCGCCCAGGCGCTCACCCACTACGACGTCGAATTGACGCTCATATCGCCTGACAACCTGAAGATGCCCGAGGGCGTCAAAAAGCAGCTCAAGAAGGCCCGCATAAAAACCAAGGAAACGACGCGGCTCGCATTCGACGACGCGGACGTCATCTACGCCACCCGCATCCAACGGGAGCGGTTCCCCGACCCCCTCGAATTCGAGAAGGTCAAGGACGCCTACGTCTTTGGCAGGGACACCACGAAAAACACCAAAAAAGGCGCGATTCTCCTGCATCCGCTCCCCCGCGTCAACGAGATAGAGGCGGGCATCGACGCATTGCCCCTCGCCCGCTACTTCGAGCAGGCGCGAAACGGCGTCCCCGTGCGCATGGCGGTGCTATCGCTCGTCTGCGGGGTGAGGTTCTGGTAACCATGGCCAAGCGCGGCATCAAGATCAGAAACATCAAGAACGGCGTCGTCATCGACCACATTCCCGCAGGCAAGGCCTTCGAGGTCTTGCGCATCCTCGGCATCGACGAGGACTTCCACGAGACCGTCACCGTCGCCATCAACGTGCCGTCGGCGACGCAAAAGCGCAAGGACCTCTTAAAGGTCGAGAACCGCGACCTCGACTCCGCCGAGATAAACCGGATAGCCGTCATCGCACCCAAGGCCACCATCAACCGCATCAAGAACTACCGCGTCGCCTCAAAGGAGGCCGTCGTCGTACCCGACACCGTCGCCGGCGTCATGCCGTGCCCGAATCCGAGCTGCGTGTCGAACGCGAAAAACGAGCCCATCACGAGCGTCTTCGAGGTTGTCAAAACCAATCCCCTCGTTTTGCGCTGCCGCTACTGCGAGCGCATGATAAGCTGAAACGGTCCTTTTTCTAATCAGCCGTCAATATAGTAACCAATGGAGCAGGCACTCGTCGGCAACCGCGGCCAGGGCAGCCTCGAATACCTCACCAACTACGGCTGGGCCATCATCATCATCATCGCCGCAGGCGCCGCCCTCTGGCAGATGGGCTACCTCCATTCGTGGACGTCGAACCCCGACATCGAGGGGGAAGGATTCACCCGGTTCGAATTCGACGATACGCGGTCGAGCATCACCTACGCCTACGGATCTGGTTGCTGGTTTGACCTCTTCTTTCATAACAAAGTCGGACGAAAAATCGCCATTCAGGAGTTCTGGATCCGGACGGGAACATCTGGCGCCTGGAACGACCGAGGTCGTCGGCGTCCAGATTCGCGCCGGACGTCTCGAGGTGGCACGACGGCAC
>CAYUFO010000070.1:0-8375 GCA_964443985.1 uncultured archaeon
GGGTGGGGTTGGTTGTTTTGCTTACTCTTTCTTTTATCCTTTCGGCGGCGTCTTATCGGGAGGAAGTTCGCGCTTTACCTACACTGGGCAGGAGAGTGTTTTTTGTAGTTTTTATGCTTTAGTTCTTAATTTTGTTTTGTGGAGGATTTAATATGGCTGTTAATGTGGATGTTTCGAAGTCGAAGAAGTCTGATATCTCTAGGGTTGTGCGTTTAGCCGGGTCTACCGGCGAGAGATACGTTCTCGCAGACCAAAATGTCTTGATAATGAACCTCGACGACTATGAGGATATGTTGTTTTCATCCAATGAGAGAATACAAAAGGAATTAGAAGAGGACATGGATGAATATGGGCGAACGGGCGGCATAGACTACATGCGATACAGGAGAACCCGGCTTAGAAAGTAAATTTACAATGTACAGGGTTAAGTTCGCCAGCCTCCGAGTGCAGAAACAGTTCGACAGCCTTCCAAACCCTGTTTTTAAACGAGTAGACAAGGTTATACTCGGACTCGCTGAAGAACCGTTCCCAAGGGGTGTCAAGAAGATAACGGGGAAACGGGACTGCTATCGCATTCGAATCGGAGATTACCGACTTACCTACGAGATAAATCACTCCAAAGGCGAGGTCGTCATCACGCGGGTAAAACATAGAAGAGACGTATACAACGACCTCTAGAAGCAATCAGTAAAGTCCTTAGGCGTAATCCATTCCAACATGACCTACGGCTACGACGACCTTGACCGTTTGACGAGTGCGGAAAACACGGGTTCCTCGCCGTATAGCCGTTCCTTCACGTACAGTCCCATTGGCAATCTCTTGTCGGCCACCGAGGATGACCTCACCATCAATTATCTTTATGGGGTGGGTGCGGGTCCGCACGCCGTGACTTCCTTGGATGGCTGTACTGGTTCCGCGCCTCCTGAAAACGGGGTGTGGACGGTCTCTGCTCAAACCAGTTGCGGTAAGTCTGCGGTGGGCGTCGACGACGTCGTTATTCAGGGTGGAAACTCGTTGACGCTTTCCGGTTCGTCTTTGAACGTCAACAACGTCTTACACGTCGACGGCACCTTGTCGTTGAAGGATACGGGCGTTGGTCTCGATTCCAGTGACGATTTAGAGTATGACGCCAATGGCAACCTCGTCCGGGATGGTTCGTTTTCGTATGTCTTTGACGAGGCGAACCGGCTTGTCCAAGTTTCTGATAATGGGATAACGGTCGCCCGCTACTATTACACTTCGGACGGCATACGATACCTCAAGGAGTCGTATAGTGGGGGCGACCTCGTGAAAACGCACAGCATCGGCGACAGTTTCGAAGTGAAAATGTCCGGGGGAGATACGAATTACACGACTTACTATCGTGGAAACGGGGGAACTGTTGGCGAGGAAGGATCCGGATTTCTCGATGCATTACTGTTTGAATGATTGTTTGGGTGTTTTTTTATGTTGGCTTTTTTGTTTTTATATAGTTGAATTACGAGTATATACTCGTGAATCAACCCTTTTATGATCGGCTGGAGGAACTCGACTTTTTGAATCGAGGGCACGAGGGCTCTTCCCCGCGTTTCATAGTGTTATATGGGCGGCGAAGGATCGGGAAAACCGAGATTATAAAAGAGTTCATGAGAGACAAGGAGGGCATCTACTTTCTTGGGCGCAGGGAGGCCGCTCCAGACACGTTTCGAAGATTGAACGCCAAGCTCGTGGAATCCTTCCAGGATGCATCGCTCCTGTCTAATCCCCTGCGAAACTGGGACGTCTTCTTCAACCATCTCGCCGAAAACGTCAAGAAGAGATTCATACTCTGCTTCGACGAGTTCCCCTATCTCACGGAGCGATTCCCCGAGTTCCCAAGCATGCTCCAAGACCACTGGGACAGCAGGCTACAGCACCTCCCCCTCTGCCTCATACTCTGTGGCTCAAGTGTCGCCATGATGCACCGCGACGTCCTAGACGCGTCATCACCCCTCTATGGACGGCGCACCCACCAGTGGCGAATCCGCACCGTTTCACCTAGAGCCATGAAACTCTTCCTGCCCGGATACAGCCCCCAGCAAATCGTTGAAACCTACGCGGCCATCGACGCGATACCGGGATACCTCACGAAATTCGACGCGCAGAAAACAATCCTCGAGAACATCAGGGAACACATACTCTCAAAAGGCGGATTCTTCTACGAAGAGGTAGACTTCCTGCTTCGAGAGGAACTCCGCGACACATCCAATTATATGAGCATCATATCTGCCGTCGCAGGAGGATGCACGAGACTAAAAGAGATAACCGAGGCCACATCCCTCGACAAATCTCTCGTCTCAAAATACCTGCACACCCTCGGGGGGCTCGACATAATCACCAAACAATTCCCTTTTTCAGCATCCCCCAAGGAAAAGACCCGGCCCAACCAGGGGCACTATTCACTTTCGGATCAATTCTTCACCTTCTGGTTTAAATTCGTCTACCCCCACAAAGAATCCCTTGAAATCGGCGATTACGCCCCCGCCGAAAAACTATTGAAGCGGGACTTCAACACGCACGTGGGACACGCATTCGAAGGACTGACGCACTCCTTCCTCCTGAAAAACACCAAAAAACTGCCGTTCACGCCAACCCATACTGGAAAATGGTGGGGCGGTAACGCCGAAATAGACTGGGTTGCCGCCAACCCCCAAGAAAAGAGCATAGTATTTCTCGAATGCAAGTGGAGGCAAGACGTAAAACCCGGTAAGACCCTAGGAAAACTAAAAAAGAAAGTCGAGGAAAACAACCTCTTGAAAAAAGGCTGGAAACACTGGTATGCTGTGCTCGGAAAAACATTCACACAACCCGTTCCAACTGACGAGAACACACTCATATTTACCTTGAACGACTTCATAGAATGATGGTCTCAGTCTCTGTCTTTGACGAGGCGAACCGGCTTGTCCAAGTTTCTGATAATGGGATGACGGTCGCCCGCTATTATTATACTTCGGACGGCATACGATACCTCAAGGAGTCGTATAGTGGGGGCGACCTCGTGAAAACGCACAGCATCGGCGACAGTTTCGAAGTGAAAATGTCCGGGGGAGATACGAATTACACGACTTACATTCGAGGAAATGGTGCGCTTTTCGCCCGTAAAGGCCCGGACTCTTCCATGCATTATTGCTTGAATGACTCTTTGGGTGTTGTGTGTTGATTTAATTATTTGTATTTCATATGTTTTACGTGGTGATATAATATGAGTGTTCAGTTGAATGTGCGCACGACGCCGGTTTTGGTCGAAGAAATCGACCGTGTGGTACACAAGGGTTATTTTCGGAATCGGACGGAGGCCGTCAACGAGGCCTTGCGGTTGTTGATTCGCAGGTATCAATTGGAGGTGGTAGAAAAACGCATGCAGACCCTCGCCGAAGGAAACGTTGGTTTGCCGAGTGCAACCGATGCAGTCGTTGACGCCCGATCTGAGGAAGACCGCTAAGATGAGGGAGTGCCTGGATACGAGTGTCGTCGTCAAATGGTTTAAGGGAGACGAAAAACACGCCCGCGAAGCCAACCTCCTATTCCAACGCGTCAAGGATTTTAAGGCGGAGTTCGTCGCAAATGAATGGCTTATCCTTGAATTGGTTCGGGGTCTCGTAAAAACGGGGGCGAGAAAGGAAGCCGTAGACGGGGTGTACGACACATTCCAAGAACTAGTGGCTCTTGGGGCCCTCAATAAAATCCCGGTTTCTTCTGTACTGGGCCAAGCCAAAGACCTTGAACTTGAATTGAATCTCTATGCGGCGGATGCCGTTCACCTCGCCACCGCTCTCACGACACGGTCAGCGATCCTGTGGACCGAAGACCACCACCTCGCCAAACCGGCGGTTAAGGAATACGCCAAGCATCACCGCCTAAAAATCAAGAGCCTCGCAGAAAAGACGCGGTGAATGAATCTATGGGTAGCCCCGAAACCTCCTATGCCTACGACGGCCTCGACCGTTTGACTTCTGCGGAAAACACTGGTTCCTCGCCGTATAGCCGTTCCTTCACGTACAGTCCCATTGGCAATCTCTTGTCGGCCACAGAGGACGATTTGACCGTCAATTATCGTTATGGGGTGGGTGCGGGTCCGCACGCCGTCACCTCTTTGGATGGCTGCACGGGTGACAGTCCTCCTGAGTCGGGTACGTGGACGGTGTCCTCGCAAACCAGCTGCGGCAAGTCGGCGGTGGGCGTCGACGACGTCGTTATTCAGGGTGGAAACACGTTGACGCTCAGCGGTTCCTCTCTCAACGTCCAGAACGTCTTACACGTCGATGGAACGCTCCCCCCCGCAAGGACCCGATGCAGGACTTATCTCCTCAGACTGCCTAGGATGGGGTGCCAATGGATACCTCCACATGTCTTTCATGCGACGGCCGCTGTTGTCTGAGCCATGTCGTCCCCGTCACCGGCGCCGACGTCCGAAGGATACGCGACGCAACGGAGGCATCTCCAGATTCATTCACCGACTTCGTCTCCGTCGCCGACCTCGAGTCGACGCACCACGACGTCGCACTCGACGACGGCTACCACTACCTCGTCTTGAAACGAGAAGATGACGCCTGCATATTGCTCGAAAACGACCGCTGCAGCATCCACGAGTATAAACCGATGCTTTGTAGGCTCTACCCGTTTTTCCACTCAGAAGAGAAGGAGGTCCAAGTGCGCTCCAATCCTCAATGCGCAAAAAGAACGACTCCTACACAAAGAGAAAGGAAAGAGATACGGGACCTCTGCAACAGCTACACTGAAGACCTCTTCGCTTACAACAATTTCGTTGAGGGCTGGAATAAGGCGTCGGGCATGAAGTCGAGGCAGTTATTTCTCGACCAGCTCATACGATTTTGAACCCTGTCCAAACGATACCATCGCGTCAACCTGTTCGTAGGGGTCTGTTTTGTTGAGGTTGAGGAAGAAGTTCTCCGAACCGGTGGCCTCGTTGATGAGGTCGAGGCTTGCGGCGTCGATGGCGGCGATGTCATCTGATGCGAGTATGCCGAGGTCGGGGCACAGAGTCGTCCCGAAATCGTTGCCGCGGTGGGGCAGGCAGTCGCAGTGCTTGGTCACGTCCATGAGGACGTTGACGTAGTAGAACTTTTCCCGTTGGAAGGTTGCGAGCACGACAGCGGCGGCTTCCGCGATGAGTTCGCGGACGCTGCCGGTTTTCGGGGCGAGCGCGTCCTGGGGGCAGACCCGCACGCAGGCGTTGCAGCCGAAGCAACCGTTCACATTGATGGAGACCGTCCGGCCCTCGACGCTCATCGAACCGTAGGGGCAGACTTCGACGCACGCGCCGCAGCCGGTGCACTCGCCCACGAGCTCGGGCCTGCTCAGGACGTGGCCCTGCATCTTGGCCGTCACATCGACGCCCCCCATGCCGAGGTTCTTGATGGCGCCGCCGAAGGAGGCATCCTCGTGGCCCTTGACGTGGCTCACGGTGACCATGCCATCGGCGTCTGCAAGCGGGCGGGCGACGCCGACCTCCCCGTAGTGCCTGAGCCCCGGCTTCTTCACGGACTCGTCACCGAAGACGAGGGGGCAGCCCATCGACTCCTCGGTGAAGCCGTTCTTGCGGGCGCAGTCCGCGTAGTCCTCGGCCGTGTGGCGTTTGGCGCGATACCACGTCGTCGAATCATAGATGAAGGGCTCGGCGCCGACCTCCTTGAGGCAGGCGACGACGGCCTCAAGCAGCGGCGGGCGAAGATAGGCGAGATTGCCGTATTCGCCGAGGTGGGCCTTGACAGCCACCGATTCGCCCTTTTTGAATCGTGCAGCGAATTCCCCCAAAAGCAGCGCCTTCAGCTCGGGGAGGGGGCGCTCCCTGATGTGGTTGACGACAGCCATTGGCTTCGCTACGCATTCGAGATCTTTTCGGCCATTTCGGCGAGCTCATCGTCTCCCGGCTCCAGCTTCGGAACGCACAATGAAAAGTCGCCCTTCTTTCTCGGGACTATGTGGAAGTGGAGGTGGTCGACGAGCTGGCCCGCCGCGCGGCCGTTGTTCACCCAGAGATTGAAGGCGTCGCATCCGGTCGCAGCCATGACCTTGCGGGCGACCTCCTGGATGAAGGAAATTGCTTCAGCCCCTTCTGCTTGCTGAAACGAGAGGAAATCGTCGTGGTGGGTCTTGGGCACGACGAGCGTATGGCCTGCGGTGACCGGCCTGATGTCCAAAAACGCCGTGTAGTGGTCGTCGCTGGCGACAGTGTGGCTCGGCATGTCGCCCGCGATTATCTTGCAGAAGATGCAGTCTTCCATGGATAATCAACTCCTTTTGTCCTTGGTTAGTAGATGGCGGGCGCCCATATAAACGCCCGCCCCTCCCGGATGCCCCCTTTTTTAAGGGGAAAGAGGAATAGTATGGCAAACGGGGTCGATGCATATGGCGAAAAACACGGTCAAGGTCTACGAAGCGAAGTGGAACAGCTTTCTCGGCGGCGTCAACCTCATGAAGATGCGCGTCGAAAGCCTCGACAAGCTCAAGGAGATATCCACCATCATCAAGAAGCCCGTCATCAAGGAAAAAGGCGGCAACCGCTACTTCGTCATCGACGGCGAAGCCATCTACACCTTTGCAAAGTAGCGATCCCTGTTGTCCCGGGTTATTTTTCCCCCTTCTTTTTGCGCTCCCGCTGGCGTTTGCGGAATCGCTTCACCCTCTCATTGGCTCGTTTTTTTGATATCGCCTTGGCAGGCCGCAATCCGACGTCGTCGGGGGCCATGTAGGCGATGTCGTCTGGGGGGTGGCGGTAGAGCCTGCTCTTCAACCGCTTTTGGTCCATGACGTGGCCTATGATGCCGATGGAGCGCCCGAGGACGAACAGCGCGTTCAGCGACCCGCAGTCGATGACTTCCCTGACCTCGTCGTCGGAAAAACCGCAGCTCGCCATCAAGTCGACGAAGAGGATGCCGATGGTGCCGTCGACGTTGAGGATGAGGTTGGTCTTCTTGGCGGTCGTGACCTTTTCGACCTGTAGCGCGTAGTCGAGGAGCGCCGTCGAGGGGAAGTGCCGCTTGGCGTAGTTCTTCAATAGCTCGACGCGCTTGTCGGGGTTCTGGACGCTTTTCACGCGGTGGCCGATGCCTGGGATGTTGATCATCTGCCGCTTCATGTCGTCGACGAACTCGCGGGGCGCCATGCCCTCATCGAAAGCGTTCCTGAAGTAGTATGCGGCTCCGTCGATGGCGCCGCCGAAGCGCGGCCCGATGGTGAGAAGCCCGCTCGCCAGGCTCGAGACGAGGTCCTTGCCCGCGCACGAGGCCACGATGGCGTTGTGGGCGCCCGACACGCAGGGGCCGTGGTCGGCGGTGATCATGACGACCATCTCGATGAATTCGGCGGCGAACCGGGGAAGCTTCTTTTTGAACCACAGCAGGCTGATGACGTCGCCGACCGAGTAATCCCTGTCGAAGAGCTTGCTCATCGGCACGCCCGCGTAGGCGGGCTCCTCACCGGTGTCGCAGCTGATGGTGGTGACGATGGTGGTGGGTTTTCGCACGACGTCCTCCTTGACGGCCTGGGAGTAGTCCATGGGGATGGTGGGGACCTCGGGTTCGGGGGCGGGCTTGACCTTGCCCGCGCGCCTGAGCTTGTCGTAAGTCGACTTTATCTTTCTGTCGAAGTCGTCGAAGCTCTTTGGGACGGCGACGCCCGCCTTCCTGAGCGCCCGGTTCTTGGCGTCGGCGGTCTCCTCCTCGCAGTCGGCGCGGGCGCCCGCGTGGCCGAACTGGACGGTCCGGGGGAAGATCTTCGAGCAGGTGCCCGTCGCCCACATGACGAGGGGCTTTCGTATCCTTCCCGCTTTCACGGCGTCGGCGATGGCGTATTCCTCGGTGCCGCCGACTTCCCCCAAGCAGACGTGCATCTTTATTTTGGGGTTGCGCTCAAAGCGCAGCAGGTGCTCGAGGAGGGTGCAGCCGGGATACTGGTCGCCGCCGATGGCGATGCCCTCGTAGACGCCGTCGGTGTTTCTGGCGATGATGTTGTACATCTCGTTGCTCATGCCGCCGCTTTTGCTCGCGAACCCGACGCTGCCGGGTCGGTAGAGCTTGCCGTCGACGATGTTTTGGATGGTGCCTGCGGCGTTGCCGATGCGAAAGTCGCCCGGCTTGATGCCGCCGACGGTGGCGGGGCCGATGACCCATTTGCCCTTGGCCTTGGCGGTGACGGCGATCTCTCGGGCGCGCCGCTCGGGGACGCCTTCGGCGATGACGACGACGGTGCGGATGCTGGGGGCGTGGAGGGCCTCCATGGTCGCCGCATACGAGCTTCGGAAGCTTGCGAAATTGATCATGACGTCGGCTTCGGGGTGCTTTTTGTAGGCTATCTTGCAGTTGGGCCGGATGGGGATGAGGATTTCCTCGTCGCCC
>CAYUFO010000071.1:0-8319 GCA_964443985.1 uncultured archaeon
TCTACACGACGCTGTCGCCCTGCGACATGTGCAGCGGCGCCATATTGCTCTACAAGATTCCCCGCGTCGTCGTCGGCGAGAATGAAACGTTCCGGGGCAACGAGGGCTACCTCAGGGACCGCGGCGTCGACGTCGTCGTCGTAGACGACGAGGAATGCAAGAAAGTCATGGCCGACTTCATAGCCGCCAACTCCGACCTCTGGAATGAAGACATCGGCGAAGAGTGATTAGATGGCTTTTCGGGCGACGTATGCGATGCCGAGGGCGGCGACGGCGACGATGGACAGGTCGGTGATGAGGCCGTAGATTTCTTCGACGTAGTGGCCGAAGAAGTAGCCGATGGCCGCCATTTCCGTGGCCCAGAGGAATTCGCCGGGGGCGGCGTAGACGAGGAATTTTTTGTGGCTGCATTTGGCGGCGCCGGCGAGGAAGCTGAGGGGCGTGCACAGGGGTGTGAAGAGGAAGCGGCTGAGGAATATCATGCGGCCGTCGCATCCCTTAAAGCCCTCTTCCCCCTTGGCGAGGATTTTTTTCAGGAATCCGGGAAGCTGGTGCTGCATGGAGCGTATCCTGGTGCCGATGAGGAAGGCTATGTTGTCGCCGAGGGTGGCAGCGAGTGCGGCGATGACGATGACGAAGGCTATGTTGGTGTAGCCTTGGGCGGCGAAGGCCGCAGCCGAAACGATGAAGAGGTCGGTGGGCAACGGGACGCCCGAAGAGCTTGCGAAGATGAGGGTGAAAAGAAGGGGATACGTGTAGTCCAAAAGGAAGGATAGGAGCGTATCCGTGGGCATGAGGGTGGAGACGTCCATCTACTGCTTCCCCGGGGGCGTCTTCTTGGTTTGTGCGCAATCCACGATGACGTCGTGTAATTCCTGCATCGAGGCGTTGAGGTCGTGTGGTCCGCGTCCGCGGGCGAGGACGCCGAGTTTTTTGCCCATGCATTGGCCGGGCGGGAGATTGAATGCTTCGCAGACGCATGTTGGGTCGGCATTGTAGATTTTCGCTGCGAGGTCGACTTCCATCCAGGGACCGATGACGGGGCCTTCCCCGCTTTCACGCCGGCAGCGGAAGACGGCGAGCCGCAGCTGTTCGCGTGCCTGCTCGAAGGGGACGTTGTTTTCCCGGAAGACGGAACCGGCCCGGGTCTTGCCGCAGTCTCCGGTGATGCCGAGTTCGGCGCACAGGCAGTCTTCGCTGACGTCGTAGAGGCGGCTGATGTAGCGGACCGTCATCCAGCCGCGGACGGAGTCGACTTTGGCGTGGCCGGTGACGTGTTTCTCGATGAGGCCCGGGTAGGAGTGGAGGGCTCGGGAGAGGAAGAATGCGAGCAAGAGGACGAACACGACGAGGAGTATTCGTGCCGTCGATTTCTTCATGGTGGACGATGGCGCTCTTGCAGTCCTAATCGCCGCCGAGCGAGGTGCCGCCGCCGGGTTTGCCTTGTTTGAGGAAGAGGTAGGCGAAGACGGCGAGGGCGGCTACGACAAGCAGGGCGAGGACGCCGACGATGACGAGCCACGTCGTCACCGACGAGGATTCCTCGTCTGTGGGTTCGGCGGCGGGTTCGTCGCCGTCCACGGTCTCGTTGTCGCCGTCTTCGGTGGCTGCCGGGGCGACGTCAAGGTAGTCTGTGACGGATTCGAAGCCCTCTTTTTCGGCGGTTATCTGGTGCATGCCCGCCGTCGACGGCGTGAAGGTGTAGATGCCTTCGGCGTCGGTGGTGCCGGAGACTTCTTCGGGGGAGACGGAGACAGAGACTCCCGGGACGGGGTCGCCTGCGGCGTCCGCGACGGTGATGGCGACGGCCTCTCCTTCAGAGGGGTCGACTGGCGTGAATGTTATCGCGAGCTCCTTGTCTACCGGTTCGGGGACGGTGCTCGTCGTGATGCGAATCGAGGAGGTCGTCGTGGCCGGCACCGACGTCGTCGAGGTCGTGGCGCGCTGCTCGACGATGACGCGGGCGTCCGTGTTGGTGTCGTAGCCGGACTTCGACACCGAAAAACCGTAGGTTCCCACGGTGTTGATGGAAAGAGACGTGCAGCCGTCGGTGCGGGTGTAGTAGGTCTTGGCGTAGCCCGGGCCCGACACGTAGACGGCGGCGTTGTAGATGTTCTTTTGCGCACCGTCGGTGACGCAGACGGTGAAGGATTCGCCTGCCTCGACGGTCGAGGGTGTCGCCTCGACGAGGAGCTCGTTTGATATGTCGAAGGTGTCGCGGGCCAGGCAGAAGCCGTCCTTGTAGACGTCTATCTGGAACTCGCCTTCCGCCTCGCCGTCGAATTCGTCTTCGATGGTGAAGAAGGCCTCGCCGTCGTTGTCGGTTTCGTCCTCCCACTCGTCGTCTTCGCTGTCCCATTCGCCGTCGTCGTCTCCGTCGGGATCGGAAAGCCAGGTGAGTTTGACTGTTGCGCTTTTGAGGTCGTCGTCGTTTTCGTCGAGGACCTTTACAACGACTTGGCCGGATAGGGTGGGGTCTTCGGGGTCGAGTTCGAAGGTGAGTTCTTCGTCGTCGTCTCCGATGGCGAGGTCGTCGGTGTCGCTGACGTCTTCGTCGAGGTCGGAGCCCGACACGCGGACCTCGACTTCGACGGTGTCGCACTGGTAGTTCATGAGGTTGTCGTTCCAGTAGTCGTGGTTGAGGTCTGCGCCGGGGAAGTCGTCGCTGTCGAAGGTGATGACTTTGTTGACGCCCTCCTCGAACGTGATGCTGTAGTCCTCATCGAGGTAGACGGTGACGCCCTCCACGAGAATCTCTATCTCGACGTCGACGGTGTCGTTTTGGTCGGGATCCTCGAAGGTCAGCTCGATCTCGAAATCGTCGCCCGTCTCGATGTCGTCATCGACAAGCGACACCTGAAAGTCGTAGAATGCGACGTCGGCAGCCGCCGTGGGCAGCGCTGCGACCGCCAGGAGTGCGCAGAGCAGTATGACTGAAAAACCTTCCAGAGATGGGTTTCGTGGAGACTTCATGTTATTCCACTACACTATGTTACCGTCTACTATTTTAATCTGTCGGGGTGATTGCCGGGCTATCTTTGGGTCGTGGGTGACGACGACGAGGGTCTTGCCTTCCTCTTTGTTCAATCGGCGTAGGAGGTCCATGATGACGGTGCCGGTTTTTTGGTCGAGGTTGCCGGTGGGCTCGTCAGCGAGGATGATGGCGGGGTCGTTGGCGAGGCCTCGGGCGATGGCGACGCGCTGCTTTTGGCCGCCGGATAGTTCGGGGGGTTTGTTTGCCGACTTGTCTGCGAGTTCGACCATGTCGAGGAGTTTCTCCCCTCGTTTCTTGCGCTCCAACCTTGATACCCCCGCATAGCGCATGGGCAGTTCGACGTTCTCGAAGGCCGTCATGGAGGGGATGAGGTTGAACTGCTGGAAGATGAAGCCGAGCTTCTCCCGCCGAAGCCGCGCCTTCTGCAGGCCGTCGAGGGTGCTGATGCCGACGCCCTCGATGTAGACCTCCCCGTTAGTGGGGGTGTCGAGGACGCTGATGAGGTTGAGGAGCGTCGACTTGCCGGAACCGGACGGACCCATGACGCTGACGTATTCCCCTAACCGGATGGTGAAGTCGACGCCGTTGACGGCCCGGCACTCGTTCGGCCGGCCTTCGTTGTATATCTTGTAGAGGTTCTCGGCGCGGATTCCCCCGCCATTCTCTGCCGCCTTACTCATAGCGCAATACCTCGATGGGGTCGAGCTGGCTCGCCTTGTAGGCAGGGTAGAGGCCGGCACCCATGCCGAGGGCGAGTGAGAAACCGAGGGCGAGCGCCACCCAATCCCACGTGACGACGGTGGAAAACGTCGTGTAGGACTCGATGGCGAAGGTTGCGCCGTAGCCGAGTGCGAGGCCGACGACGCCCCCGATGAGGGAGAGGATTGCTGATTCCTGCAGTATCTGGGTGAGGACCATCGTCGTCGTGGCGCCGATTGCCTTCATGACGCCTATCTCCCGGCGGCGTTCCATGACGGTCATGACCATGGTGTTCATGATGCCGATGCCGCCGACGATCAGCGATATGGCGGCGATGCCGTAGACGGCGGACTGGACGGTGCCGAGCGTCTCTTGGAGCCGTTCGACCATGGAGAGGATGGACATGACGCGGACGTTTTCTATGTCGGTTTGGATTTGGTCGGTTGTCTCCTGTGTCTTGTCAACGTCTTCGAGTTTCACCTTGAGACTTTCAATGGTATCGTCTTCTTCGATTTCCTGCATGGTCGATAACGGCACATAGGTTGCCTGGTCGATGTCGTCTTCGGTTGTCTCTTCAAGAATTCCGACAACCTCGAATTCAAACATCTCTGTTGTGTCGTTTTCTGTTCTCTCGTAGATGATTTCGTCGCCGACGTTGAGCTGGTTGCTGGTTGCGGTAGTGTACCCCATTAACACGAGCATTTTGCTATCGTCGGATTCGTCGATTTTGCGTCCTTCTTGGGCGACGATGTTTTCATCGACGAGAAACGCCAAGTCTTCGGGGTTCACGCCGGTGAACACGATGTTTGTCGAACCCCCTTCTTTCCCACCGAAGAGGGCGCCACCTGATCCACCCATGCGTCGGCCACCAAAAGAATCGAATCGGCCTCTTCCTCGGGTGATTTGGTATGTTTGGACTTGGATGACGTCTTCGACGTTTTCCATGTCCCTGATTTCTTCGATGACGCTGTCGGTGAGGGCGTCGTCTTCGGTGGCCATGACGTCGATGGTGCCTGCGAGGTCGCCGGCCATGGCGTCGATGTTGGCGTTGAGGCCTTCGCCGATGGCGGCGAGCGCCATGATGAGGCCGATGCCCATGGCGATGCTGAGGATGGTCAGGAGGCTTCGGGACTTGGCCCGCAAGACGTTTTTGAAGGCGATGTCGAGCATTTGGATTCTACCCCGACTTCATGCGCTGGCGGAACTTGTAGCCGGCAAGTGCGAGAACCAGTATGCATGCGCCGTAGAGGAGGTAGGTCGTCGTTGATGTGCCCGTCTGCATCGTCGAAGTGCTGCGCTTACCTGTCGCTGATGATTCGGAACTGCCACCGAGGGTTATTTGTTCCCGTTGGACGATGCGTTTATTGCCTGCGCCGTTGTATTCAAGGAGGAGAACCGCATTCCCGGTTGATGTCGTGTCGAAGGTGAAGGTGGTCTGTTTCGTCACCTTGATATCTGATTTGTAGTCGATGAACTGCTGGATTCCTGCCGGGGCCGCCCGGGTGACGTTGGGTGAAGCCGGCATCTGCGCGTCTGCCGCCGTCGCGTTTCTCATGCCGCGTCGCGCGGCGTATTCGGCGGAGGATTGCGAGGCGGGGGCGTCACTCGTCTCTGAGCCGGGCTGCATGGTGCCGCCGACGATGAGGGTTCCCTTGACGGCGTCTGCTGCCCGGGTTCCGACGTTGGCGACTTCAATCTGGGTAGAGGTGGATGATTTGACGTTGATGATTTCGAGGACGACCCGGCCGCCGACGTCGATGCCGATGTCTTTTTCATCTGTGTAGGTTGTTCCTCCGACCTTGTAGCTGAGCTCAAGGGGGATGCTGTACGTCTTGGTGTCGGCGTCCCAGCCGATGTAGACTTTGAACGAGACGGTTAGTTCTTCTCCGGCTTTGATGGCGCCGATGTATTTTTCGGGAGTGTCTGCGGGCGTGAAGGGGCTTGATAGGTCGAGGCCGACAGTCAAGTCGTCTGCTCCTGCGTCGCCGACGTTTTTGAGGCCGACATTGATGGTGACCATTTCCCCGGGTCCCGTGGCTTCATAGGATATGTCGGTGACCTTGAAGTCGACGCCGGCGTCTTGGATGTTGAGGCCCAACGTGATGCTGTCTGACGTGCTTGCCCCGGAGTCATCAGTATAGGAAAGCGAGACCATGGCCGTGCAGGCTTCGGCGGTGGTGGGCTTGACGTCGTAGGGGATGGTGAATGGTTGGCCTTCGGAGACGTCGCCGATGAATTTTCGCGATGAGCCGAGGACGGTGAGGCACGTCGAGGAGACGGTTGCTTCGAGGTCCTTGATGGAGTCCTTCGTTGTTCCTTCCAGGGTGAGGGTGTCAAGGGTGTCTTTGTGGTAGGTCGTCTTGGAGGGTGTGATTTCGAAGAGGGGGTCGCCGTAGACGCTGACAGGTATTTCCCATTTCGTACCCATGTCGTTTTTGGAGGTGCCCACCGAATCGTAGCCATCGTAGGTGATGGAGACGGGAATCGAGCGCAGGCCGGTCTTGGCGTTCTCGTTGATGCGGATGAGGATAGGCATCGATTTTGAGGCACCGTCTTCGAGGGTGCCGACGTAGACGCGTTTGTCCGCCGTGATGGAGGACGTGCTCGCAATCCATACCTCGACTCCTTTTGCCTCGTAGTCGCCGGTGTTCTCGATGACGAGGTTGAGGAAGCCCTGGTCGCCGCGGCGAAGCTGGGCGTTGACCGCGGTGGCGTCGAAGTCGACGACGACGTTGGAGGGGACGGCTGCGGCGGCGGTGTCGAGTAGTATGAGGAGCGCGAATGCGCTCAGCAGGGCTTTTCGTGTTGTTGCGTTCATTTCTGTCATTCCTCTCAATAGGCGATTGGTGGTCTGTTGGGATAGGCGGGGGTTGTTGAGGGGTATTGCGTGATACAGGGGTTAAGGTATTTTGAAACTGCCCTAACAGAAAGTGAAATAAGGGGGTTGGGGCTTTCCACCCCCGGTGGGCCGCGCTATGAGTCAGAGCTCTTTGGCGGCAGGTTTCGATTGGACGGAAAGACCCGAGTTGTTCAGCTATGCATAGGACCTTCTTTTTTTACGGATGACATGCGTTACAATAGCGTGTCAACAGAGCTATCCCGCGGTTAACCGGCATCCTCTCCATATGTCACCGTGCCCTCCCCGGCGGGGACCGAATCCTTTTCCTTCACCTTTGCCCCGTTTTTCTTCAAGGGCTGACTGGACCGCTTCCTGAGTTGCATCGGCAGGCAGGCCGAGGTCTTCCTTGAGTTTGGCAAGGTGTTCTTCGAACTGTGCCGTTTGGTGGGCTTTCATTGCCGCATGGAAGTCCCGGACTGTGGAGTCTTCGCTTACTCCCAGTTGCGTGAGTCGCTTCTGCCAGCGGGCTTCCATGATTTGCTCACGGGTTGCGTCTTCGGGCAGGCCGAGGTCTTCAAGGAGTGTGGTTTTGTCTAATCCGCCAATATTCCCTCCCCGTTTCAGTGCGTGGCCGAATCCACGCATGCCGAGCCCTTCGCCGTCGACGGCGTTGACGACCGCTGCGAATCCGAGGATTGACAGAGCCGTAATGCCTGCTGCGAGGATTTTGTTTGTTTTCTTCATGGTGTCGTTCACCTGTTTTCTTGTATGTAAGAGCGGGAGACACACAAGTGTCTGAGGGCGCTCTTCATAAGAGTACACAGGCTGAAACAGAGGATAAGTTTTGAGGATACATCCGATGCAGAAAGTGAAACAGGCCGCGTAACCAGACAGATGATTCAGAGGGTGAGCTTGATGAGATTGGTGTTACCCAGGGGCTTTTTCTCTATGATGCCGCGCTGATCGAGCTTGAAGAGGAGTCTGGACACCTTGACCTTGGAAAGCCCCGTCTCGGCGACGAGATACATCTGTTCTATCCTCTTCTCCCTGATGAGGACGTCGATGATTTTGCGTTCGTCTTCGGGAAGGATGCGCATAAGCGACTGCATCTGTTTGTGGCTGACGCGCCATTGGAAGAGGATGACGATGAGGGCGCCGACACCCATGGCGACGACCGTGACGCCGTAGGTGAAAAGCGGCATGGACATCCCGGTGGCTTGGATGTATTCGCCGTTGAGTATGGAGAGCATGATGCCGAGGGAAAAAACGGAGATGATGGCGACGGCCAGCCGGGATTCGGATACTTCCATAGTCTACTCGGATAGGTCTTTTTTCATCTGCAGAAACGTCTCGCGGTCTATGTCGCAGGTGACGTATCGTTTTTGGAGTATCTCAAGAGGAGTCTCCCTTGCCTGGCGGGATCCTCTAAGCAGCCACCAGAAGATGAGGGCGACGAGGACGATGATGAACACGTTCCAGACGATGGGCATGGGTATGAAGCCGAACAGTTCAGCCCGCCACCATACGGGGGGGCTCCGCATCGCGCCTTCTGCGGCGTATCTGCCTCCTTCGCGGATGAGGGTTTCGTTCATGGGGTGCACCTCAGAATATGTGTTTGGTAGATAAAAGAGATGAGACAGGCGATATGTGAGGGTGAAACTGCAGTGTCAGAAAATGAAACCCGACGCTATGCCACGTGCTCGCGTTCATGGATGAGGATTGCGAGGCTGTGGATGGCGGCGACGACCTTGGGAAGCAGGTCTTCGTCCCAGCCACCGACGCTGAT
>CAYUFO010000072.1:0-8219 GCA_964443985.1 uncultured archaeon
GGCTCGACGAGGGGCCCACGCTCGCATTCAAGGACTTCGCCGCCCGCATGATGGCGCGCCTCATGAGCTACTACATCGAAGACGCAGGCGGCCCCGGACTCAACATCCTCACTGCCACTTCGGGCGACACGGGAGGTGCAGTCGCCGACGCCTTCCACGGAGTCCCCGGCATCAATGTCGTCGTGCTGTTTCCCCAAAAGGAGGTCAGCGAGCGACAGCGCAAGCAGATGACGACCTTGGAAGGCAATGTCACGGCCGTCGCCGTCGACGGCAAGTTCGACGACTGCCAGGCCCTCGTCAAGGAGGCCTTCGCCGACTCCGGCCTCAAGGGCATCCGCCTTTCGAGCGCCAACTCCATCAACTTCGGACGCCTTCTGCCCCAGTCAGTCTACTACCTCTACGCATACGCCAACCTCTTTGACAGTCCCAAGGACGACATCGTGTTCTCGGTACCCTCGGGCAACTTCGGCGACCTCATGGGCGGATTGCTCGCAAAGAAGATGGGGTTGCCGGTCTCTAGATTCGTCGTCGCCACCAACGAAAACGACGAATTCACCCGCTTCATGACGACCGGCGACTACGAGAAGATCGTCCCCTCGAAGAACTGCCTTTCGTCGGCGATGAACGTCGGCCACCCGAGCAACCTCGCCCGGCTCTTCGCGCTCTACGGGGGATGGCTCGACGAGAAGGGATGCGTCCGGGAATCCCCCGACATCGAATCCCTGCGCCGCGACCTGTTTGCCGTCTCCGTCACCGACGGGCAGACCCGAAAGACCATCAGCGAGGTCTTTGACACCGTCGGCATCATATTAGAGCCCCACGGCGCCGTGGGCTGGGCGGGGCTCCAGGCCTATAACCGGGCGGTCGGCGACGAGCCATTGGCCTGCGTGCTGGAGACCGCCGACCCCGCGAAGTTCCCCGAGACGCTCCTGGAGCTCGGCATCGACCCCCCGCTGCCTGACTCCCTTAAAAAAGTCCTCGGTAAAGAGGAAAATTTCGATACACTATCGAATGCATACGGAATGTTCAAGGAATACTTGAAGGAAAAACTGAAAAACGAGTAGCAATTGGTTATATTAAGCGAACAATCCAGATATGATATGTGGTGGGTCGCTATGACGAATAATTTCACGGCTTTCATGAAGCTGGACAAATCCCGATACAAGGGGAAATACGTTGTGTTGGTCGATGGAAAGATGGTTGGACACGGGCAGGACATCGAATCCATGTTGGCTAAAACAAGGAAGAAATATCCCAGAAAAACGCCTCTCGTCGCCAAAATTCCCAATGAAGAAGTTATGATTTTATGATAACCTTCAAGTATCAGAAGGAGAAGTCTCAACTCGGCGACGTGCTGAGACCAGTTGCTGATATCCTCCTCGAAGTGAATGGTTTCCGTGTCGAAGTTCCCATGTACATCGATTCCGGTGCCGACATAACGGTCATTCCATTGCGATTCGGCAAAGCGCTGGGGTTCAAGCAGGAGCCAGACGAAATCTTAGAGATGCGGGGAATCGCCGGAGGCGGCGTCCCCTACGTGATAAAGAAGGTTACACTAGGGATTGGTAAAAAACGTATTGAAGCAAGGATTGCATGGGCCCTCATCGAAGACGTCCCCCCATTACTTGGGAGGCTAGACATCTTCCCGCAATTCAGGATAACCTTCGACGAAACCAAGAAAATCATCGCATTCGAGGAAAAGGGCGCCTAATCCCCACCAAATTCCCCGAAACGCTTTTAGAGCTCGGCATCGACCCCCCGCTGCCTGACTCCCTTAAAAAAGTCCTCGGTAAAGAGGAGCGCTACGAATCCCTATCGAGCAACTATGCCTGCTTCAAATCATTTCTTTTCGAGAACTTCCACGGTTAGCCCTTCTGTTTGATGGTGATGAGGCGGATGGTGTCGGCGGCGTCCTCGCAGCTGTCGGCGATGCCCTCGAGGAAGTAGATGATCTCCTCGAGCTTGCGAAGGTCGCCGAGGCCGACGTCGTCGGCTTGGTCGAGGAGCTTGCAGTGGGCGTCCCGGCGGATGTTGTCTATCTCTTCCTCGACGGCGGCGACCCGGTCGGCGTGGGCGATGGTCGCGTCCATGTCGTCTGCCGACATGCTTTGGATGGCCTTATCGAGGGTGTCGAAGACCTCGACGAGTTTTCCCCCAAGAGATAGGAAATTGGGTCGTATGGCTTCGGGGACGTCGGCCTTCTCGGCCCAGTCGAGGCGGAAGGCCGCACCCTTCGTCTTTTTCGCGACCTTCTCCATGTGGAAGACGAGGTCGAGGAAGTCGCGGGCCTCCACCGACGTCAGCCGGGAGTGGGCGATGGTCTCGGTGGCGTGGGCGACGATCTTGTCGGCTTCTTTTTCGAGCGACAAAATCTTTTCGATAAGGACGTCCTCTTTTGAGTACTGCTTTGTGCACAGGTCTTCGAGCGCCTTGGAGACGAGGATGATGCCCTCGCGCGTCAGCTGCACGTGGTGCGTGAACATCTCCATTATCTTCTTCTCGCGGACCAGCGACCGCCAGCGGAACATGTCAGGCATCTATCTTTCACCCCAGTGTCTTCGCCGCACGCCCTCTGCGCGCGTACAGAATGTTTAGTAGGATGGGCGTAATAAATATCGAGACGACCGCCATGAAGACGACTGCGGCATACAGCGTCGCGTCGATGACGTCTTCGGCGAGCGTCACGATGATGAGGGCGACCTCCCCCCGGGGCAGCATCCCCACGCCGACGAGCAATGCTTCGTCTGCGTCGCCTGCTGCGATAAGCCCCCCCGCACAGCCTGCCACCTTGCCTGCGACGGCGGCGAGCGTGAGGACGGCTCCCACTCCCAAGACGCCTGCGAACGAGTGCGGGTCGACCATCATGCCGATGGAGACGAAGAATATGGGCGTCAGAAAGTAGTAGAGGGGGTGCATCTCCCGGGTGAGCTGCGCCACGCTTTTGGTGCGGGCGAGGATGATGCCGGCGACGAAGGCGCCGACGATGGCGGCGAATCCAGTGACCTCGGCGACGTAGGCGGCGACGAAGACGACGACGAGGGCGGAAACGAGGAGGCTTCCCTCGGTCTTCATGTTACGCGCCTGTCCCATAATCTTTGGGAGAAGAACCCATGCCAGCGGTACGAAGATGAGCCAGAAGAGTCCTGCCTCTAGGAGGGCTTGGCCGATGAAGGCGCCGCCCATGACGGTGGCGCCCATGACGACCGCCAAAAGCAGAAGCGACAATACGTCGTCGATGACGGCGGCGCCGAGGATTATCTCGGCCGCCCGGGTTCGGATCTTGCCGAGTTCCATGAAGACTTTGGCGGTGACGCCGATGCTTGAGGCCGTCAGGGCCGCGCCGACGAACAATGCCTCGGTCATGGTGTAGCCGAAGGCGAGCACGACCCCGGCGCCGAGGATGAAGGGAAGGACGCTGCCGCCGAAGGCCGCCGCTACTGCAGGTTTCTCGACGGCTTCGAGGTCCTCGAGGCGGGATTCGAGCCCCACCATGAATATCATGAAGAGGATGCCGAGGCTGGCGAGTGTCTCGATGACGTCGGCTCCCGCTTCGACGAAGCCGGGCAGGAAGACGGCGATGGCGAGCCCCGCCAATAGCTCGCCGAGGGCGGCATTGTGGCCGAATCGCTCGCAGATTTCTGCGGCTATCTTCGCCGCGAAAAGAATGACTGCGAGCTGGAGGAGCACGATTTCCATGATTCGCCCGCTAATGGATTAGGTCCCAACCCATATAAGAGGTGCCTTTGTCTTCCCCCCATCTTTTATATCTCGGAGCCCACATATCTATCCTCGAAAAACCTCTTTGGGCCTGTGGGGTAGCCTGGATATCCTGGGGGACTTCGGATCCCTTGACCCCGGTTCGAATCCGGGCAGGTCCGCTTCGTGTCTTATTCTCCGAGCAGTCCGTTTCTCAGCTTCTCGTAGCTCCACTCCATGAGGGTCTGGAGGTTGCGGGTGTCGTCGCGGTTGTAGTCGACGAGGAGGTCGAGGGCGTCCTGACCGCGGTAGTCGCGGCCGTTGACCTTGTATTTTTTGTCCTTCTTGTAGGCGTGCCAGAGGTAGACGGCGTCAAGGCCCCCGATGCCTGCGGTGCCTCGGCTTACGCCGAGCTGTCGTTCGATGCGCTTGAGGCCGCCTGCGATGCCGAGCCGGCGCAGGGCGAATCGGAGATCGATGTGGACGTGGGGGAACGAGACGCCAAGTGACGATTCGAGGAAGGGGAGGTCGAAGCAGGCGCCGTTGAAGGACACGATGACGTCGTATCGTTCGATGTCTTCTACGAAGTCGTCGAGGTTGACGCCGTTGACGTAGGACGTCGTGGTTTTGCCGTCGGAAACGCCTATGACGGTGACATCGTCGGCTCCCGGTGACAGGCCCGTGGTCTCGATGTCCAGAAAGCACGTCGACGCCCGGAATTCGTCGTAGAGGCGCCAGTGCTCTGCGCCCGGCAGATAGAGCTTGAAGTAGGTGCAGTCCTTGCTTTCAAGGCGGTGTCGTGATTCTGAAAGATGCGTATCCAATCGTTTTCGTTTCTGGCGGGGGAGAATCAACGAGCCGTTGGATGCGAAATAGTCGTCCCAGCAGGCGATGCCCGCCTCCCAGAGCCTTCGCTCCGTCGTCTGCCCGACGGTGGGGACGTGGATGAAGGAGTTGACGAGCATGTGGGGGTTATAGGCATCAAGCGACTAAAAACCGGTGAGACTCCGTGGGAAAAGTATCCTTTCTTTTTATGCCTTTTTCTCCAATCAATACACCATGTGGGCCGAGCTCTTCGCCGCACTGTGGTTCATCTTCCCCGCATGGGTGGCAAACTCATTCGCCATCAACGTCAGCGGCATCGGCTTTCTTAAAAGATACGGCTACCCCGTCGACGGCGGCGCCATGCTGTGCGGCAAGCGCGTCCTCGGCGACGGCAAGACGTGGCGGGGGTTCATCGCCGGCGTCCTCTTCGCGGGATTGGCCGGCTTCCTTCAGCAGTCGACGCAGGCTGAGGTATCGGCGTGGTATGCGGCGATGTTTCCCTCACCCATCGTGCTCGTCGACATGACCGTCTCTCTCGCGATTGCCATCGGATTCGGCGCCATGGTCGGCGACATGGCTGGCAGCTTCATCAAACGCCAGTCAGGATTCGACCGCGGCGCCTGCGTGCCGCTCCTCGACCAGCTCGACTACGTATTCGGCACATTCGTCTTCGCCTGGCCCTTCGTGTCGCTCACGTGGCCGATTATTCTTTGGGTCCTCGCGTTGACGGTGCCCATCCACGTCGCCGCCAACATCATCGCCTGGAAGATAAAGCTCAAGAAGGTGCCGTGGTGAAAAACGACCCCGACGTCATCGTGGTGGGGGCGGGCATCAGCGGCCTGCTTTCCGCGCTCGCCCTTTCAAAGGAGGGCAAGCGCGTCCTCATAATCGAAAAGGAGGGCGTCGTCGGCGGCAACTGCCGGACCTACGACGTCGACGGATTTCGGGTTGACACCGCCGTTCACGCCATAACCCACATCGACGACGGCCCACTCACGCGCCTCATGGAGCGATACTTCGACTACTCGCCCGTCTTTTTGCCCTACGGTGGCTACTTCGTCCGCGACCGCCACGACTTCCAGGAGTTCCCGTGGACGGCGCAGGGTTGGGTGAACTTCAAGATCCTGCCCCGCAGGGATCGGCTGCTGCTCTTGCAGACGATGGCGTCTGCTCTGGCGACGTCGTCGTTCGACCGCGACGGCTTGGACGTGAGCGTCTACGATTTTTTGAAGGGGTATCCCTTCACCGAGAAGACGTGGCGGTTCATCGACACCTTCAGCTATTTCATGAGCGGATTGTCCATGCGCGAGACGCCCGCGTGGCGGATGCTCAAGGGGGCCCGCTACCTCGACGAGAACGAGGCCCTCGAGTTCGCAGAGAAGATGCGCGGCCACGTCTCCAAGTTCATAAAGCTCGTCCGCTTTCATGGCGCTTATCACCAAGGGTATCCGCGGCAGGGCATCCAGGCCGTCACCGAGTGCGTGTACCACTCCTTTGCCCCGGGTCGCGTCGATGTACATGCCGGTGAGCGGGTGGAGAAGCTGGTCGTCGAGGGTAGCGGCACAATCAACGGCGTTGTCACCGATAAGGATTCGTATGCCGCGCCAACCGTCGTCTATTCGGGGTTCGTAAAGGATTTACCGTCGCTTTTCCCCAAGAAAACGCTCCCCAAAGACTACGAAGCCAACCTCGACCGCCTCAGGCAGAGCGATTCGATCACTCTCTGGCTCGGCCTCGAAAAGCCCTATTGCGCATTCTCCTCTCAGGGCTCTGAGGGGTGGTTCGAGGACGGGGTCCCATTCTGGGCGATGCCGACGTCCAACTTCGACCCCTGGCTCGCCCCCAGGGGCAAGCAGCTCGTCGGCTTCTCGTCGTTCGCCCAAGGCGACGTCGCAAAGCAGAAGAAGGAGCTCGAAGACACGATTTATGGCGTGTATCCAGGACTTGAAAAGCTCGTCGTCATGCGGCATTTCCAGCACATCACGCCTCCCGAGAAGGCCGCCATCAGCGTCGGCGCGTCGTTCCCGGGGGCCGAGTCGCCCGTTTCGGGATTGTATCTTACCGGCACCGACACCGACTATCGGAGCATGGGCGTCACCCGCGCGGCGTTCTCCGTCGAGCGGCTGCTCGAGGCGCTCAGGAAGAACGGCGTCGTCGAGTCGCTGGTCTAGGGTCTAGGCGCCCGTGATGCGCTGGCGCAGGCTTCGAACGTCTCCGGTCAGGTCGTTTTCTACGTTCTCGGCCGCCCGGGACAGGATGCGCATCTGGTCTTTTTGGACGGGGATGGCAAGGCCGTGGGGGTCTGAAAGGAAGAGGTGGTCGCCGACCTTGGAGAGGGTGGTGCCGGCGACGGTCGTGTAGGGGGCGTCGGTGGCGCCCGTGAGGAACCGTCTGAGCACCTGCCAGGGGATGGCGGCGCTGCGGTTTGATTCCTCGTCGTGGAAGCGGACGTCCCTGATGCGTTTTTCGAGGTCGGCGGTGTATTCGAAGCGGAAGGCTGCGGTGTAGTCGCGGTCCCAGCGGTTGATGCCCCGTTTGAATGAGATGATGTCCACCCTGCTGCCACCCACTGAGGTATGGGTGGTTCTGCTATAAATGCTGGATGTCAGCGGGGGGGAAAGTGGTCAGATGGATTCCCGGATGGCGGCGGACGCCATGTTTTCGCCCTTGACGTCGACCTGCAGCCATTGGCTGAATCTCTGATTGTCGCTGGTTTCGGCGGAGAAGAGGATGAATTGGCCGTCGGCGACCATGCCTGCGCGAAGACCGATGGTGACGTTGCGCTGCTGGCCGGGGGAAAGCGAGAAGGTGAGGGGGGTGCTCTGCACGACGCGCTTGCTGGGGAGTGTGGCCATGACGCGGATGCGCTCTGCAGTCTCCTCGCCGATGTTGATGACGGTGAGCGTGAATCCCGCCGAGTCGGTGTAGACGGGGATGACGGGCTGGTCGGCGCGGAAGACGAGTTCGACGCCTGTGGTGACGGGGGCCAGTGAGGTCGTGGGCAGCGGCGCGTAGGTGGTCGTCGTCGCGGGTTCGGCGGTCGTGGTCGTGGAGGCGGCTTCGCCCGCCGAGGTCGTTTGCTGGGGCTGGGTCGTGGGGGTCTCGGATGCCGGGGAGGTCGTCGTTTCCTCGGGCGTGGTCGTTTCGTCGTCGGCTGGTGCGCTCGTCGTGGCAGCGGGCTCCGAGGTCGTCACCGGCATTTCCTTGTCTGCGAAGTTGTCCAGGTAGTCGCAGAAGTCGTTCTTGTTCTCGTCGATGCAGCAGGTTTCGCCGTCGGGTATCTCGGGCCACTCGCATTCTGGTTCGATGTAGTCGCCTTCGCCTCCTGTTTCGTCTGTCCCGCCGATGAGGGGGATGTAGTTGGTGAGGCCGGAAAGGGATCCGAGGTAGCCTGCGTACCAGGCGGCGCCGATGAGGGTGGCGGTTGCGAGGAAAAAGGCGCCGCCGAGGACGAGTGCCTGGGTTCGGTCGATGTCCACCATGGTCTTGCGTCAATGCATTGGGTGTGGTGGCCTAAAAAATACTGGTCGTCGTCAGGCGCCGCTTTTGAATTGGTCTGCGTGGACGGCGCGGAATTTGTTGCACAGTGAGCAGTAGTCGGGGTGGTCGTGATCGTAGGACCATTTCTTTCCCCAGTCGGTGAGGGCGTCGACGACTTTTTTGAGGTCGTGGCCTTTGTCGGTTATCCGGTATTCGAC
>CAYUFO010000073.1:0-8216 GCA_964443985.1 uncultured archaeon
CGTTTCGGCGCTCCCCGCGCTCTTCGAGGAGCGCACCAAGGGGAAGCCCTTCACCGAAGACAACGCCTTCATGCATACGCTCGCTTTGCAGAACGCCATGACGGGACACCTCGACATCCCCGCCCTGGCAGACGAATACGGCGTCAGCCTCAAGGGACTCAACATCCCGAAAAAAGAGAAACTCCGCGTCTTCTCACCCTATACGCAGCCCTACCGCTGGCAGGACAAAAACGACTCCGTCTACACGGTCTGTCTGGGCTTCGACCGCGCCAAAAAAGACATAAAATCAGGCACGCTTCTTCCCTGGTGGAACCTCGAGGAGCACGGCGCCGTCCCCCGCCACGTCCAGTCGACGGGCATGGGGCACCTGCACCGCACGCCCACGGCATGGGGGAAATTCGACTTCGTCCTCGCAGGCGATAAGCTGCAATATGTCCGGATGCGGGAGGCGCAGGCGGCCCTTCTCATCATCGCAGGCGGCATGGAAACCCAGGCCGTCCAGGAAGAATTGCAGGCCAAGATAGACGCGCTCTCGATGTCGCCCGCCCGCCGCGCACGCGAGGAGCGCCGGATGTGGGAGACACGCCTCAAGCGCGTCAACGACCACCTCAACCCCCCCGACGGCGGGGGCGAAGAGCGCCGGCGGGACAGCCTCGGCGGCGTCCACAACATGTTCATGTATGCCAACCGCGTCATGGCCTTCCCCCTCATCGGCCTAGCTGTCGCCGACGCCGTCGGCAAGCCGCTGGTCATCCGCCCGAGCGAGGACAAGCCGGAGCTCGCAGGCATCTACCACGACTACCTGACGTTCGCGGCAAAAAACACCAGGGGTATAAAAGTCACCAACCATCCGAGAAACATCTAGTCTTTCCAACAGTCCATCGCTTCGAGCGCCGCCCTCCGCATGACGTCGACGGGGGGGTCGATGCCAAGCCATATACGAAGCGACTCGGCGCCCTGGTGGACGAGCATGCCGATGCCCTCGACGGCGGCGCATCCGAGCTCGCGGGCGGCAGCCAAGAGCTTCGTCTCCCGGGGGTTGTAGATGACGTCCATGACGGCGAGGTCTTCGTGCAGGAGGTCGAGGGGGATGGGTGATGCATCCTCGTTCGGGTGCATGCCGACAGGGCTTGCGTTGACGAGGACGTCGGTGCGGGCGATGATGGGTTTCAGCGTCTCGGGTTTGGCGTCGACAGCGCAGGCGATGCCCTCGGTCTTGTCTGACAGTTCGACGGCGAGGTTGTATGCCTTTCGCTCGTCGACGTCGGTGATGGCGACGCAGGCTTTTGCAAGCAGGCATTGAACGGCGATGGCCCGGCCGGCGCCGCCCGCGCCGAGGACGAGGATGTTTCGGTCATGGAGTTCGAGGCCCGCCTCCCGCAGCGAGGCGACGGCGCCGAGTCCGTCGGTGTTGGCGCCGTGGCGTCCCTGCTTGTCGAAGGTGACGGTGTTGACGGCGCCGATGAGTTGCGCCTCCTTTGAGATGTCGTCGAGGTGCTCTCGTACAGCCAACTTGTGGGGTATGGTGACGTTCAAGCCCCGAAATCCGTCGGCCTCGAAGCCGTCGAGGGCCTCCCCGAGGTCGTCGGGGGGGACGTCGAACTTGCCGTAGCGGTGGGCGATCCCCATCTCCTCGAACACGGCGTTGTGCATGGCGGGCGACACGCTGTGGGCGACGGGATGCCCGACGACGCCGAAATCCGTTTTTTCCCCTGTCATCTTCTATTCTTTATTCTACCAGTGAATCACAGTATTTAATCGACGATGGCTGTGAAATGGGCGTACCTCCCCCTGTTGCTCTTCCCCCTTGCTCCCATCTTCGCGCACGCCCAGACGAACGAGTCCGTGCAGGTGTTGGAGGCCGACGCCCAGACCTGTCTCGTCACGCTCTCGGTGTTCGTCATCATCCCCTTCCTGCTTATCCTTTTCGCGCTCTACTTCGGCATCCGCCACCTTTCCACGGACCGGTTCTCAGACGAGGGCGTCGCCCGAAGGAACCGCATGCTCTACTGCCTCATGGGTGTCCTCATCGTCGGGTTCGTCTACGTCACCGTCGACTACCTCGCCGACGACCCCATCCCGCTGACCTCGTGCGCGGGGCTCGCCCAGGAGCAGGCTGAAGAGCGCATCGAAGGTCCGCAGCCGGCCGAATCCTCCCCAGTCGAGCCGCCCTTCACCTCCTCGACGCTCCTCCTCCACCGGGGCTGGAACCTCATCGCGACGCCCGTCATCCTCGACGACGACAACATGAGCCGGGCTCTCGAAGGCGTCAACTACACCGTCGTCTACTCGTTTCGCCCCGACCAGTGCCCCTACGGCGAAGTCGGCGAGCGGTGCTGGCGCTACCTCCTCAAGAACGGCACCGGGGACCTGGTCCGCTTCGAGCTCGACCGCGGCTACTGGCTACACGTGCCCGAAGCCGCGTCGGTGACGCTTTCGGGCAGGCTGCCTCAGACGACCAGGAACGTCTCGCTTGCCCCCGGCTGGAACATCGTGAGCTACGTGGGTGAATCAGCCAGGCATCCGGCTACGGTCTTCGAAGGCCTCATCTACGACAGCGTCTACACCTGGGACCCAAGGCGGGCGGAAGACCATCCCACCTACAACGGCTGGACGGGATACGTCCTCTTCGGCTCGAATCGCAGCAGGCCGCCGCTCCCCCCCGCCTTCGCCGACGACGTGTCGCTTGCGGGCAGCCACGCCTACCTCACCCGCATCGACCCGATCCGGGGATACTACCTGTACTCCAGCGTCCGCCAGCAGTGGGTCTATGAGACGGGCTACGACCTCTCCAAGTACAACGTCACGACGACGAGCATAGAAAGCTAGGGAGTACTCACAGGAGGCTCGCCAGGTAGGGCAGCGCGATGAACGTCCCCACGCTCGAGCCGACGTTGGCGAACGCGACCACGAGGACGACGCGCGTCACCCGGTTGCGCCAGTAGTCGCGCAGGCCGTTGAGGGCGAGGAGCTTTTGGAAGTCCTTGACGCGCGGCTTTCTGACATAGAGCTCGACGACGCCCGCCACCCAGCCTGCGGCGATGGTGGGATTCAGCGAGGTTATCGGCGCGGCGAGGAAGGCGGCCACGATGGTGGCGGGGTGGGCGAGGGCGAGGGCGGCCCCTGCCGCCGAGAAGACGCCGTTGATGAGCACCCATTGCTTGAGCATCTCGAGGGTGACGTCCATGCCACGGTAGCCGAAGCCCGCGAGGATGAGCAGGGCGAATATGACGGGGACGGCGTAGCCTGCGACCCTGAACCAGTTGCGGGTTTTCGGCACGGTGGTCAAGCTGGCAGTCTCCTCAGGAGCATGGCCTTTCTTGAGCTCGGCGACGACGCCGTCGATGTGGCCTGCGCCGAGGACGGCGACGACGTTTTTCGCGGGAATCCCCTGCAGCTTGGCGGCGATGTAGGCGTTGCGTTCGTCGAGGAGGACCTCCTTGGCCGCGGGAATCTCGCGGGCGAGCTCGTCCATGAGCTCGTCGAGGATGTCCTTTTCCTTGAGGCGCTCAAGCAGGTCCCGGTCGAGCTCCTCCCCCTGGGCTATGCCCTCGAGGAAGCCGAAGGCGAGCTTCACTTTCTCAGAAAGGCTCATGGCGGCGAGCGCCCGCTTGATGGTTATCCTGACGTCGCGGTCGACGAGGGCGACGGGTTTTCCCGCCTTCTTGGCGGCATCGACGGCGGCATACATCTCGGCGCCTGGCTTGACGCCGAAGTCTTCGCCGATGCGGCGCTGGATATTAGATAAAAGAAGGTGGGTGAGGAAGAGGTGGGTCTGGCCCTGCCTGAGGACCTGGGTTATCTCGGCCTCGTCCCAGCGGGCCTTCTTCTCGAGGGCCTGCATCCTGGAGGCGCACAGCTCCACGGCGACGACGTCGGGATTTATCCCCTCGATGGTCTCGGTGACGAGGGCGACGCTCTCAGTGGAGACGTGGGCGGTGCCGACGAGATGGAATGTTTTATCCCCTATCGCGCATTCGGTGACCTTGTTGAGCATGGTGTGTGGCCTGCCCTTAGACTGGGAGTCAGGGCATTTAAAGCCGCAAGCCGGTGCATTTTTATAGCTGTTCCTTCTATAGGCTCAGGAAATCGGTCTTTGGGCCGGGTGCCACCATGGTCTCCTGCACGAACACGAAATGCGCGGACTGCCATTACTTAGTCTTCGACCCGAGGATAGACTCCGAGGTCTGCGTGCTCGCCTTCAACATCCCCGCAAAGGACGGCCGCGGTCTCATGCGCCCCATCCCCTATGAGGACACCTAGGCTTGGGGGTTGTACCAATCCAATCTGCCCCTCGACACGTTCTCGTAGGCGTCGATGCAATGCGATAGCTGGTCGAGGCATTCGTTGCCGAGCGACTCCCATGCCTTCGTGCGGATGGCATAAGCCGCAACGTCTGCTTCTAATTCTTCGAGTCGTTTCTCGCGGTCTGCTAGTCGGTGTCGCATCGCCTCATGCTCCTCGACGAGGACGTCGTGCCGCCTGAGGAGCTCCATCCTTTTTTCCTCAAGCATAGCGGCTCTTTCTTCGAGGACGGCGACCCGGTCGCGCAGAAGCAGCACGTACAGCCACAGGCACGCGAGAACGAGCACGATCACTCCTATCGTGAACAGCCTCCCCCTGGTCGTCGTCGCATTCGGCATTTGTCCTTGATGATGGATAGGACGTCCTCGTCAGCGAGGACATGATCGAGGCCGACGCGCTGGCCCCGGTGCTTGGCGCTCGCCCCCCACACCTGCGCGTAGCGAAACGAGTCGATGAACGCCGAGTGCAGGCTCTTGGCGACCTCGCCCACCGTCGAGTCGCGGGCCACGATGAGGGGCTCCTCGTAGTCGGGCTTGCCCCCCTGCGGCTTGAGGTAGACCCGGATGACGTCGAGTTTTGCGAAGATGGCCTGGCGCAATTCGTCGAGCCCCGTCCCCTTGTCGGCGGAGATGGCGACGAAGTCGCGGCCCAGCCGTTCGGGCAGTCCCCTGAGATACCGCTCGTCGGCGGTGTCTATCTTGTTGACGGCGACGAGGCTCGGCACGTAGGCTCGGTTGCCCATGAGGGCGTCGATGAACTGGTCCTCGTCGACGTCTTCGTGGAGGGTGACTTCCGCGTTGTGGATGCCGCGCATGTTGAGGATGGAGCGGATGGTCTCAAGCGAGATTCCGGTGACCTCGACGGTCGACGTCAATATGACGCCGCCGCGCCCCGTCCGTCGGATGGAGACCCGCGGGCGTCGTGCATCCAACCTGATGCCCGCATCCGAGAGCTCCTTTTCGATGACGGCGAGGTGCTTGGGCTGGTAGGCGTCAAGGAGGATGAGCACGAGGTCCGAGTTCCTCGCGATGGAGAGCACCTCTCGCCCGCGTCCGCGGCCCCGGCTCGCCCCGCTGATGATGCCCGGGATGTCGAGTATCTGGACGTGCATGCCCTGGTACTCCATCATGCCGGGGAACACCGTGAGGGTCGTGAATTCGTAGCTGCCGATGGGCGATTGCGCGTTGGTGAGTTGGTTGAGGAGGGTGCTTTTGCCCACCGACGGGAATCCCACGAGCGCCACCGTCGCCTGGCCCTCCTTCTTCACGGCGTAGCGGGGTCCGCTCTTGCCGCCGCTGCTCTTTTTGATGAGCTCTTCGCGGAGCTCGGCGAGCTTCGCCTTCAATTTGCCGATGTGGTGCTGGCTCGCCTTGTTGTAGGGCGTGTTCTGTATCTCCTCCTCGATGGCGGCGATGCGCTCCTCGATGGCGGGCATCTTCGGAAAGCAATACGAATCCAGGCTAGAAAAAGGAATACGACTCCTACGGTCCCCGCGTCCCTCGGTCTGGCAGGGCCTTGTCGAGGAAGGCTCTGACGTGGGGCAGGTCGGCGATGGAGCCAATCGTCTTCGTGGCATTAACGTCCGGCTTCTCACCCGGCGTCGGGACGAATTCCCGGATGTCCATGCTCGCTTCGAGGTCGAATTGCCGGTCCAAGACGGTACGGAATTCGGGCCTGCGGGCGTATTCCCCCCAGCGCCGCTTTCTCAGTTCCGGGTCTTCGAGATACGATTGCAGGGTGTGGAACTCCCCCCGCTGTCGCCTGCCGACGTCGATGGCTTGCACATGCTGCTTCCCGCAGACATACAGAGTCGGCTCGCCGAGGCGGTCGAGCTTTTCGGCCCACACGAGGTTCCTGAAATCATAGATGGCGCGTTGCATGTGCGGCTGGTCGATGTTTTTGAGTTGCGTTCGCTGTGAGGCCCGCGAGACGACGTCAAGCGAGAGGACCGGAATGCCTGCTTGCAGGAGTTCCCGGAGGTGTTTGAGCTGGTTCTTCCGCGAGATGCCATACATCGCCTTGAAGAACCGCGCATCCCGGGTGCGCTTGTCCGGATGTATGATTCGCTCGAATCCGATGCGCGTGGGCGCTTCGCCCGCGACCTTTTGGCGCGCCTTCGCGTTGATGTGGTCTTTGGGATACGTCCAGCCGCGAAGCCACGACATGAGGGGGACGGTGAGGTGGGCGACGCCGACGAGCGTGTGCGATATGCCGTCCTTTGTCGTCGCCTGTCTTGTGTGCTGCTCAAGGAACTCCCGGTCGCGCTTGTCTTGGCTCCTCTTGATGAAGCGCCACGGTGCCACCGATTCGATTTCCCGGGCCTGCCTGAAATACTCGTCGGGATTCTTCGAGGATTTCTTTCGCTGCATCAGGTGATTTGAGGAACTTCAGCCTAATATCTCATCACACATAAAGGCATCCCGACTAATAGGTTGGCATGGCGCACAAGGGCACAGCCTCGATGGTCTCCACGATTGCCGTGCTGTCGGGCGTCCGCTTTCTCACCATCCTCGGATTCGCCGCCCTCTCCTACGTCTTCTGGCTGGTCTTCGACGGATTCGTCGTCAGGGGATTCCTCACGCTCGTGCCCGCGCTCTTCGCCTGCCAGATACTCCTAAACGACCTCCTGGAGTCCTATCTCACCGTCCAGTTGAACTGGCGCAGCCGGTGGTTCACCGCCCTCATCGCGCCGGGCACCATCCTCCATGAACTCTGCCATTTCTTTGCCGCCGTCCTCACCGGATGCACGGTCACCGACGTCTCGCTCTTCCGCCGCGACCCCAAGACCAACGTCCTTGGCTATGTGAACTATCGTCAGCCCCGTGACAAGTGGACCGTGGTCCGCGACCTCGTCGTCGGCTTCGCGCCCTTCTTCGGTTGCGGGCTCCTCCTCCTCCTCGTCTTCGGCATCCTCTCAGCGTATGCCTCCCTTGACCTCCTCACGCCGCCGGCACAGGGATTCGACGTCGCCAACCGGGAAGAACTCACCTCCTCCTTCACGGGCATCGCGGGCTCCTATCTCGCACAGTTCGCCTTGCTTGCCGCCCACCCTTGGCTGTGGCTCCTCATCTACCTGGAGCTCTGCTTCGGCCTAGGCTCTGCCCCCTCAAGCCAGGACTTCAAGGGCGCCCTCCACTCCGCCTTCTGGCATCCGCTCTCGCTGCTCTTCCTGCTCGCCCTCGCCGCCGGCTTCATCTACCTCACCGAGAACCCCGACGTCTTCCTCGGCTACGCCCCCCTCTTCTCCACAGCCGTCGAGCTCGCCTTCGCCTGGGCCCTCCTCGTCCTCGTCGCCTCCATTGCCATGCTCGTCCTCGCCTTGCCGTTGGTGTCTCTCATCCCCGCGCTCGCAGACATCAAAAGCATCGCCCGCTACCTCCCGCCCCTCCTCTTCTTCGGCGTCTTTCACGGCACCGGCAACGCCGTCTACGCCGCCGGCGCATTCATCATAAGCTACGCGCTCGTCAAGTACCCGAGCCTGTACCTGGAACAGCACCCGCGCAGGTAAAAGCGCGGAAAACTATTTCACGTCGGGAAGGGAAGGACCCGACCCCCCAGGATACATCAACAACCGCTTTTTCACCGAAATGAGAAAGGCGCTCGAACGACCGGGGGCCACCAAGATCCGCGTCGTAGGTGAAGAAGATCTCCTCAGCCTGGCCGCGGCAAAAGACGCTCCCAATGGCGCCGTCCTCCTCTACGGCAAGCCCAAGCAGGGGGTTGTCGTCATCAACCAGGGCGAAGCAGCGAGGATGATCGCCCGACAACGCCTTGATCACAGGGAATTCGCGCCCGTACCTGCCACAGGAAAAAACCGCCTGACACATGGTTATTAACGCCGCATTCCTAAAAAAAACACGGCCATGAGCTCCGGGGGATCCCAAAAACAAAAGCCCAGAAGACGGGCGATC
>CAYUFO010000074.1:0-8199 GCA_964443985.1 uncultured archaeon
CTCACATCGATGATGGTGGAGGGTGTGCCGACGGGGCAGGGTCCGCCGTCGAGTGCGAGGTCGACGCCTGCAAGGAAGGCGTCGTCGACGTCGGCAAGCGAGCGGGGGGCGGGGTCGCCGCTCCGGTTGGCGCTGGTCGTGATGACGGGTTCGCCGAGGGTTGCGATGAGGTTTACAAGCGGCGGGTGGTCTGGGATGCGGATGCCGACGGTCGGTTTGCCGGCGGTGACGTCATCAGGCACTGTACCCTTTTTTTCGAGGATGAACGTATAGGGTCCCGGCGTCTTCTCGGTGATATACCGCTCACGTTCATCATCGATGACAGCATACCGCTTTGCCATCGCCGCATCCGATACCGCGATGGAGTAGGGTATGTCCGCGGGCCGACGCTTGAGCGCTCCGATGCGCGTCGTTCCCCTCTTTGAGGAGACTTTGCACCCTATCCCGTATACGGTGTCGGTAGGATACACGAAGACGCCGTCGGATGATAGGATAGCACAAATCCTCATCGTCTTCTCAGAAGTAGACGGCTCATGAAAGGGAAGGATTTCCGTCATCGCCGATACACGTGCTGTTTCTCAGTCAGGGGCCCGTGAACCCGCATTGCCCGCACGAGTACTTCGCCGCGAGGATGCGGCACTGGGGGCAGCGGATGAATTCGGACTTCCCGCACTGGGGGCACGTGAATTTCGTGTATTCGGCGGACACGTTCGTCCCGCAGCTGGTGCATGCGTCGACCATGAACCAATTATAGGGCAGGATGCATTTAAGTACGTACCCCTTTTAGTTTTCCAATGCAACTCCTCGTCGAAAAAGGCGACCTCATCCGCCAGGACGTCGACGCCATCGTCAACCCCGCCAACAGCCATGGCACCATGGGCGGCGGCGTCGGCGCCGCCATCAAGGCCGCCGGAGGGAGCGTCATCGAAGAGGAAGCCATCGCAGAAGCCCCCATCCCCGTCGGCGCAGCAGTCCTCACCACCGCGGGACGCCTCCCCGCCCGCCACGTCATCCATGCTCCCACCATGACTGAGCCGACCCAGCAGATTCCCGCAGACAACGTCGCCGTTGCGACGACCGCGGCCCTCGCCTGCGCCAAGGACAACGAATTATCCACGATCGCCTTTCCCGGCATGGGCACCGGCGTCGGCGGCGTCTCCCCCGTGGAAGCTGCCCCAGCCATGGTCGCCGCCATCAAGTCATCGCCTGAGGCCGCCCACCTCACCGACATCCGCATCGTCTGCCTACACGACGACCTCTACGAGGCCTTCCAGCCATGGCTGTAGACATCCCTCCTACGGGCACCCGCGTCACCGTCGCTACAACCGACGGCGACTTCACCGGCGTCGTCATGGAGCGAAGCGCCCTCGACGACGAAGACCACGTCGTCCTCAAGCTCGAAAGCGGCTACAACATCGGCATCGAAAGGGAAAAGATATCCTCCATCAAGAAGCACAAAAAGGATGAGATGCCCTCCGAGGAGAAGCCCGCCGGAAAAGAACGGCCCTCTGCCAACCTCCCCCGAGTCGCCGTCCTCGCCACGGGGGGCACCATCGCAAGCCGCGTCGACTACGTCACCGGCGGCGTCGTGTCCGCGACCTCTGGCGCCGAGCTCGTCACCGCCGTCCCCGAGCTCGCAGACATCGCCCACCTCACCGCCACCCAGGTCTTCAACAAGTTCAGCGAGAACCTCGCCCCCCCAGACTGGCTGGCCCTCGCCCGGGCAGCCCACGACGTCCTCAAAGACGAGAACCCCGAGGGCGTCGTCGTCACCCACGGCACCGACACCATGGGCTACTCGTCCGCTGCCCTCTCCTTCATGCTCCAAACGCCCGTCCCCGTCGTCTTCACGGGCGCCCAGCGCTCAAGCGACCGGGGGTCAAGCGACGCCGCCCTCAACCTCGCAGCCGCCACCCGGTTTGCCGCCCGCGCCGACTACGCGGGCACTGTCGTCGCCATGCACGCCTCAAGCAGCGACGACGCCGTCGCCGTCCACCCCGGCACTCGCGTCAAGAAGCTGCACGCGAGCCGCCGCGACGCCTTCAAGACCGTGGGAGACTCTCCCGTCGCACAGGTGAACGGCGAGGTCATGTCCTTCAACAAAAAAGACATCCCTTCCCGATCGTCAACGAAACTCACCCTCAACGACGCGCTCGAAGAGAACGTCGTCCTCGTGAAATACGCCCCCGGCCTCAAACCCGGCATCATCGACGGCCTCGTCAAGGAGGGCATCCGCGGCATCGTCATCGAGGGCACCGGCCTCGGTCACGTCAGCGACGCCTTCCTGCCCCCAATCAAGGAGGCGATAGCCTCGGGAGTCACCATCGTCATGACCTCCCAGACCGTCTGGGGCCGCGTCAACATGCGCGTCTACGCCACCGGCCGAAACCTCCTTGAGGCGGGCGTCATCGGCGGCGAGGACATGCTCGCAGAGACGGCGTACGTCAAACTGATGTGGGCGCTCGCCCAAGAAAAGAAACCCGAGAAGATTCGAGAGCTCATGCTCACCAACCTCGCCGGCGAGCTCACCCTCCGTTCAATCTACGAAGACGAGGAAACTGGATAATGAAAGAATCCCCCGTCCTCGTGATGCTCTTTCTGGGCCTGCTCATCGCCGGCATGGGGTGCCTTGCCGCACCGGACCCCCCGATCAATCAACCGACCACCGCTCCCGCACCGGCCACCATGCCGCAAGCACCGACAAGTGAGCCGCAGACCACCATCCCACTAGAGGAGGAAACCACGCTCATCCCATTGGACCCCGGCGTCGAGACCACGTATCCCGAGGTCCGCTCCTTCACCCTCACCGACGACCCCCTATGCCTTGAGGACGGCAAGCCCCTCGTCGAATTATTCTCGACGACGTGGTGCCCCCACTGCACGTGGGTGAAGCCCGTCTTCGATCCCGTCATGCTCGACTACCTCGACGACGGCACCCTCGCCGTCCGCCACTGGGAGATCGATTCCGGCGACGACTCCCTCACCCAGGAAGTCGAAACCGAGGTCCCCGCCGACGCCATGGCCCGATTTCAGAGATACAACCCCCGCCGCAGCATCCCCACCTTCGTCTTCGGCTGCAAGTACGTCCGCGTCGGCAACGCCTTCGAGCGAGCCGACGACCGCGACGCCGAAGAGGACCTCTTCCGCGAGGTAGCTGCCGTCCTCATCGACAAAATGCCATGACCGACTACGCCCCGCTCCAGTACGTCGGCTTCGGGATCCTCGCCCTCGGCTTCCTCGCGCTCATCGCGGGCTTCGGCGTCGCATTCCTCGTCGCATTCCTCGGCCCCGACATCCTCGCCACGGCGAGCCCCGTCTTCATGGTCCTCGGCTGGGGCGCCATCGCCCTCGCATTCCTCGTATTATTCGTCTAGGTCCTCCTCGACCGACTGCAGGAGATGAAAAAAGATGATCTTGGCGACCACACCGACTATTGAGGGAAAGGAAATAGCACAGACACTCGGCCTCGTCCGCGGCTCGTCCGTCCGCGCCAAATGGTTCGGCAAGGACATCGTCGCGGGGCTGAGAAACCTCGTCGGCGGCGAGATGAAGGAATACACCGAGATGCTCGCCGAAGCCCGCGAACAGGCACTGCAGCGCATGGCCGACGACGCCAAAGCACTCGGCGCCGACGCCGTCGTCGAGATGCGATTCGAGACCAGCCAGATAGCCCAGAACGCCGCCGAGCTCCTCGTCTACGGCACCGCCGTCAAGCTGCGGTAGCGGGCCTGGCTCCCCGGACTATCTTCGGTCGCCGCACGAAGCGGACCAGCAATGCGACGAGGATGAGAGCCCCCCCGATGAGCATGTTGGTCGTGAGTATCTCTCCCACGACGAACCACACCCAGATGGGGTTCAGCACGGGTTCTACGAGGCCGATGAGGCTCGCCTCTTGGGCGGGCACCACTTTGAGCGCTCGCGAGAAGAGGACGTAGGGCAGCGTCAACTGCACGAGGGCCATGACGGCGAGCACCCCCAGCTGCCAGGGGGCGACGGCGAGCTTGTCGTATGCGAAGGGGGCGATGAGGACGCCCGACGTCACGGTGCCCAGAAGCACGAGGAAGGCGGGGTCGTAGCCCTTCAAATAGCGATAGCAGACGTAGAGGACGGCGAAGCTGACACCCGAGAGGACTGCGATGGCGTTGCCGAGCACCCGCGAAGGGTCGACTTCCCCCCGAAAGAAGAAATAGATGCCCGCCATGCACAGGACCAGAGCGGCAAGATTCTCGCCTCGCACCCGCTCGCCGAGGAACACCACTGCAAGCAAGAGCACCCACACGGGGCTCGTGAACTGGAGCATGACGGCGGCCCCCGCCGTCGTCAGGTTCGTCGCCGCCACATAGAAGATGACGGCGCCCGCATAGCCTGCCATGGAAAGCGGCACAACGGCAGTGAAGGGGTGCCGCCACCGGCGCACCACCAACGCCAGCGCCACCGACCCGATGACGGCGCGGTAGAAGATGATGGTCGCCGACGGCAGCGACACGTACTTGATGAAGACACCCCCAAGGCTCCACAATACCGCCGAAGCCAGCACCAAGAGCTCCCCCATTCGAACATCAGAGACCATCGTCCCCCATTTATTGATTCTATGCCTATATCAGCGTGATGCTCCTCCCCGAGATCTCCGCGATGCTCCTGGTGCGCTACGCCATCATCTTCTTCGGCACCTATACCACCATCGTCTTCCTGTTGATATTCCTTGAGGAGCGCGATCGACTTGCCGCCACCGAAGCGAGAACCCCCCCGCCGCGGGAGACGCTGCCCTCCGTCTCCGTCATCGTCCCCGCCTACAACGAGGAGGACGCCATCGGCGAGACCCTCGACGCGCTCCTCTCCCTCACCTACCCCCACGAGAAATTGAGGATTCTCGTCGTCGACGATGGCTCCACCGACGCCACCACCGACATCGTCGGCGCCTACGCCGACCGCGGCGTCGAGCTCGTCTCCAAGGCCAACTCCGGCAAGGCCGCCTCCATCAACGAGGGACTCGCCCGCGTCACCGACGACTACGTCCTCGTCGTCGATGCCGACACCTACCTCGAAGGCGACGCCCTCGAGCGCATGTACGCCTACCTCGAAGACGGCAAGACGGCGGCAGTCGTCCCCACCATCCAGATACTTGCGCCGAGAAACCTCCTCGAACAGGTCCAGATGGTAGAATACACATTCGGCAACTTCCTGCGGCGCATCTTCACGGGCATCTGTAGCTTCGCCCTCGTCCCCGCGTGCGTCCTCCTGCGCACGAAAGTGCTCCGCTGGGTCGGCGGCTTCGACGAATCGGCGCTCACCGAGGACTTCGAGCTCGGCCTCAGGCTCAAGCACGCCCACTTCGACATCGCCCACGCCACCGAGGTCACGGCCAAGACGCGGGCCCCAGACTCCCTCAAGGTCATCGAGCGCCAGCGCATGCGGTGGTACTATGGTGGCTACGAGAATCTACAGAAGTACCGCGACTTCCTGTTCAACCGCGCCTACGGCGACTTCGGCCTGTTCACGTACCCCATGACGTTCCTCTCCATCGCTGCGACCGTCGTCCTCTTCTTTTATGTCCTGCTCACCGCATCACTTCAGGTCTACAACAACCTCCTTGTCCTCTACTTCGGCGGCCCCCGACTGTACCTATCGACGTGGCTCACCACGCCGACCCTCCACGCCCCCATCAACCCGCTTTCCTACCTCCTCCTGTTCTGCCTTGCCACCAGCCTCCTAGTCTTCGCGCTCGCCAAGCGATACACGCATCTGCACCACTACACCCTCGGCTTCGCCGCCTACGTCTCCGTCTACTGGCTGCTCTTTTCGTATTTTAGGGTCAAGGCACTCATACTCTACGGGCTCCGCCGGCGTCCCGGCTGGAAGCAACCGCCACCATGAACTACTCGCGCTACCTCGCCGCATTCGCCATCTCGGCACTCATCTTCATCTTCGGCTTCTGGTTCGGCTCGCTTCTCACCAGCCAGGAGATGGCGCGCCTGGACCTGCGCATCGACGACGCCCGCCTCACCATGGAAGAGATTAACCTTGGACTCGACCTGCTTTTGGCCGACCCCCGCATCGTCTGCAACCTCAGCTTCGAAGAGATTAGCGCCACCCGCGAGGACATGGGCGCCACCCTCACCCGCCTCGAAGAGGAGCTCGGCAAGACCCACCCCACCGTCCTCGCAAAAAAAGACGAATACTATCTCATCGAGGCCCGAGAATACCTCCTCGTCACCCGAATCGAAGAACGCTGCAACCGCAGCTACCCCATCATCCTCTATTTCTACAGCAACGCCGGCGACTGCCCGGCCTGCGAGGCCCAGGGCTACGTCATAGACGACGTACGGCGGAACGCAGGCCGCCCCATCCTCACCTACAGCTTCGACATAAATAGTAACAGCACCGTCGTCCGGACGCTCGCAGGACAATACGGCGTCCACGCTGCCCCCGCCACCGTCGTCAACGGAAAAACCATCAACGGCTACGCGAGCGGGAGCCAGATCGAAGGTCTGCTGTAATCTACCCCCTCCTTCGCGACCCGTATCCTGCCGTCTTCTGCTCGCACGAGCGTCGATAGGTATCGTTCTCGATGAGTTCGCAGGCCGGGGCTCCCCCCACGACCTCGGCGACGACGATGAGGCACTCGCTTATCCGGGGGCTGTCGATGCCCGTGCAGATGGCGGGGTCCTCGGCGTCGAGGGCGACGTCCATGAGGCATCGGTCGCGTGCGAAGGCGCTGCCTCTCCCATCCCCAAGCCCATCAGCCAGTCGTTGGCAGTACGACACGTCGCCGCTCTTTTTCGCCAGGCAGGTGACGCAGTTCTGGCGGTCATACTCGTCGGCAAGCGAAGCGCACGTTTCGATGCTCGGCTCCTGCAACATAGCATAGTCTTCTACAGGCAACGCCTTATAGTTGCTGCGGCGGCGCGACTTCTTCCCGCAGGTCAGCTCATGCAAAAGTTCGATTTCATCATAGACGACGACACCAGCGGGCTTGGGGATCGGCGAAATGTTTGGGTATTCAATGGTTTCGTTTTCGTCGTCCCCCCGCCATCGCCAGTAGCTTCTCTCCATGGCGATGACGTCGTCGGAGCGGGACACGACTCGCTTGGCATCGCACGTCAACCGGACGACGTCGCCCTCATCCACAAGCTCGCACACCGAATGCCGTGTCAAAACAGGATAGGCCACCTGAAGACTGTCAAGCACCCCCTGCATGTCCATCGCATCATCCTTTTGGGCATCCTCCACACACCCACAGAGCAAGACCGCGAACACACAAACAGATCCTGCACACACTCCTTTGATCATCGAAAAGGATTCCGACTGAAAGTCTAAAACCCCCTCCTTTTTTCAGTTCACCTTGAATCTGAGCAGCGCGGCTTTTCCCCCGAAGGTGTTTTGGTAGTCACTGCTTTTCGTAGATTTTGTTTCGGTGTCCTATCGCCGTCACATGTATGGTTTTTTCTTTTTCGTAGATGTCGGCTATCGCTCGGTGGTCGCCTATCCGCATCCGGTAGTCCACTCGTCCCTCGAGTCGTATCCAGTGACGGTGGGGGTTCTGTTTTGAGTCAATGATCTTTTTATATATCCGTTGCGCGAGCTTTCGTGGCAGTTTTTCCAGTTTCCTTGCGGCTTTGGGGTCAAAGGAGACGATGTAGTCGCCTTTCACTTTATCCCAAGCATCTTGGCCACGTGTTCTTCTGAGTATACGTCTCCCTTTTTGTATCTCTTGCGCGCCTCCTCGATGTCTTTGACGGTTTTGCTGCTCAATCGTGGGTTCTTTTTCGCCGTTTTTGCGATGTAGACGAGCTTTCGAACCACTTCATCATAGCTTTCATGCTTGTGTTCCTTGAACTGCGCAAGCATCGTTTTTGTTTCATCGTATACCTTTATCGTCGTCGCGTGCATGGTCTCACCAAGTATCGATTACTCGAATGCCCATCTGCCTCGAATACCTAAGTATACCTTGGGATACCAAAGTATAAAAATAACCACCACACACATCAGCGCATCCTAAAAACCAATAGCACCGGTTTCCTGCCGACGGTGGTTCCCCCATCAACCTCCCTGTATGTGGGGTGGTTTGAGGAGGATGTATTCCGAGGAGGAGGTCGGTTTCGGGATGGTCTGGTTGTCTTCGAGCATCCCCTCGAGGTGCATTTCAATGGCCGTGCACATGTTTTTTTCGGCCTCTTCCTTGGTGCGGCCCGCCGCAAC